>NZ_DFMZ01000060.1:0-35553 GCF_002375825.1 Aneurinibacillus sp. UBA3580 | reverse complement strand
GGTTCAGCAGAAGCTGGATGCTTTGCAGATTATGATGAAAAAAAATATCCATGTTACCGTTAAAAGTTTCGAGGCGGTATTTCGAACTCTGCACGGACCTACTCTGGATCAATTAGTAGAAAGAATGGCAGATGAGTTGCCGGAGTTAGCCGGAAAACCGACTGGGGGTGAAAAAACGACTGCGCGGGCGAATCACCAGGCGGCAAGAGTAGAGATGATGGAAAAGAATGCGCAGCCAGAAAAGCCAGAGGTTAGACTTGCGCGCCAGCTGGCAACGCTGCGTGATGCTGTAGTGCAAGCGGAGAAACAGAAAGGCACGATTGATAAAGAACAGTTGCAGAAACTGATTCGGGAGATGGAAAATACGCTGGAGGCAGCCAAAGAAAGCGGTGCTATTTCCAAAGAGACGGGACAGCGGGTAGAACGGTTGACAAGGCAAATGCAGAACCTGACGCAATCTGCAGTAGGTCAATCGAAAATGTCGGTAGATCAGGTGACCAGGGTAGCTGACCGCCTTGAGCTAAATCGGTTAATCAAAACGATAGCAATGGAAGTGAAAGACAGAACAGAAGCATCTGTGTCTCTGCCTAACTCCCGGGCAGAAGATGTTGATAAAGCAGTAAGAGAGAATGCCCGGCAAGAAGCAAGAAGAGTGCAGCCACAGGTAAACCGAGAAACAGCAGGGAGAGAAGGCAGCCATACATTAGCCCGTCAACTGGATACGATGGTAAAGGTGATTTCCGGTAGACAACCGGTTAACAGGGAGGCACTTCAGCAGCTTGTACAGCAAGTGAAATTCCATCCGGAATTAGCGCAGGTAAATTCAGGCGCACGGGAGCAAATACAGAAAGCTGTCCAGCAGATAGAGCAGGCGGTGCATGAAACGCCACAGACCGAGAAGGTGGTATCAGCGGACCGATTAGCCCGGCTCGTTGACCGTGCGAATTTGGAGCAGGCGGCAAAATTGGCGGCACGAGAAATGAGTTTAGCTCCTTCTATTGTTGTACCTGGAAGCGGACGTGGAGAAAAGGCAATACGTATGGAAGGTGCAAACGGTCATCATGTACCTCGGTTGTCTCAAAAGATTGAAGTACTAGCGAAAGCTGTTTCCAGCGGGCAACCGATAAATAAAGAAGCTTTGAGACAGCTTGTAGAACAAATTGGGCGAAGTCCAGAGTTCACCCGGTTAAGCACCGAAACACGAGAGCAATTAGAAAAAGCAGTAAAACAAATAGAACAAGCGGTACGAACAACGCCATCGAATGAAAAGATTGTATCGTCTCAACGACTGGATCGTTTTGTCGACCGCGCCAATTTAGAACAGGTGTCTAAACAAGCATCTCGTGAATTAAACTCTGCTCAAGTAAAACAGGAAACACTGAGCCCTTCTTCTACTATAGCAAAGGGAAACGCACCGACAGAGAGCATTATACAGAGCAGAGAGAAACAAGCAGGCATAGGCGGAAGTCAACAGCTATCGGAGAAATTAGAAACATTGGTGAAAGCAATAGCCAGTGGGGGACAACTGGATAAGAAGCTCTTGGAACAATTTGTTCGACAAATCAAAGAGAGTCTGGAATTGAAAAGTATGAGTGTTCAAACCCGGCAAGCTGTTCAGCAAGCCGTTGCTTCGCTGGAACAAGTCATGCGCCAGGTTCCATCATCGCAACCGAGTGTGTCAGGGCGGGTGCTTGCGGAGAGAGGAAGTCTCCGTCTGCTAGAGCAGGCGACGAAGTCCGTGTCACAAGAGATAAAGCTGAATACATCTTCCGAAAGCAACCGTCCGGCAGAGCGTTTGGCACAGAAACTTGAAGTGCTGGCGAAAGCCGCCTCCAGCGGGCAGCCCATAAATAAGGAAGCATTGCGGCAACTGGTAGAGCAAATTAAGCAAAGTCCGGACCTCGCCCAATTGAGCGCTGTCACGCGTGAACAAATTCAAAAAGTGGTGAACCAAGTCGAGCAAACGGTGTATAAGATACGGACGAATGAACGGGAAGTTTCCGCAGAGCAGGTGATAAAAAATATATCGGCACAGCGCGATGCTGTCCCTGTTGAGCCAAAAGGACATCTTTCTCCCGAAGTAAAGCCGCAAGTTGCCGAACTAGAAAAAGAAGAGGTACCTTCTGAAAAAAGTGCTTTACGTAAGGTGCAGAGGGAAGTGGCAGAGCGGGTTCTCGTCATTCGAACCGAGGGAAGGGTGACGCGTCAGCAAATCGAAGGGCTTCAGCAAGCGGTACAAAATCTAATCCGTGAAGCCGGAGGCAGTGTTGCCCTCCAACAGGATACCCGGCGCTTTATGGAACAGATAAGCAAAGATCTTCGTATGTCGATGAGCTATGAAGCGGTAGGGCGAAGTGCCGAAGGGAAAATCATTGTGCAGCGTACTGCCGATCAGCTTATTCAGGCTTTCAAGCTGCCGGTTGTGGAAACGGCAAAAGGGGAAGCGGTACAGAGGCAGGCAGATGCACTGCAATCTTCGTCACCAGTGGTATTGAAAACGATGGCGCAGACGTATGAGCGTCTGAGTGGAATCGTAGCCGCAGCCCGAGCAGAAATACAAAGCTCATCTGGAGTTACGGCATCAGCGCTTTTGCATGGAAAAGAATTATCCGGTTCAAGTTTCGGCTTAGAAACGGGAAGAATGCCTCAACAAATTTTGCAGGATGTTCAATGGTTGCTGGAAACGACCATAGAAACGGAAGGGCTTCCTAAAGAAATGGTTCAGAAACTACATCCTTTGCTCTCCGCGTTAGAAGAAGCGGCAGTGTCGCAGGCTTCATTTGCAACGGGAGAAATCGATGCGCTCTTTGAACAGGATGCGGCTCAGCGTATCCAGGTGGATGCAGATGCGGCGCTTACGCAGATTCATCGTTTGTTTGAAGAAGAAGCGGGACGTCTGGCGGCTTATACTAATGTGCAAGCAGCTAATTTCGAGCGCATCTCCCATTATATTCCAGAACATCTGCGCCAGGTAGCCGAAGAATTTATGCAGACGAAGAAAGAAATCCTTAGTAACGTAGAGCGAATGAGTCAATTTCTGCGGCAAGAAATTCCGCAGGCATCATCTTATATTAAGCAAGTAATCGAGCCGACGATTGAGATGGTAAACCGTCTCGTTTCTAAAGGTGAGTTTGCGCTGTTTGCCGATATGGAGTTTGAGCACAGTGTATTGAAAATCAGTGGGCAATTGCAGGATATAAAAAGCATGCTGGATAAAGGCCAGACAGAACAGGCACTACGGTCATTCCAGGCTATCCGCAGCGAATTGGAAAAGCTGAACTGGCAGCCTTCTTACATGAAGGTAGAGCGTTTTTTCTCCAAAAAAGCGGGTGAAGGCAGGCTGCAAAATCCGCTCGAACTATACGGTAGAGAATGGAAGAATAATGAATTAACCGGGCGCGGAGTACAAGAGTGGATGCGTGGGATGGGACTCGGATACGAACGGGAAGCGATTGAGTGGATGAGCCGTCGAGCCGGTGAAAATAGAGAAATGGGGACCGGTGTATGGAACGGAAACAGCCTCAACCTGGGGCAGGGCTCTTCTTTGACCTCCGGTGGTGTACCTTCCGGACATAAAACAGAAGCTTTTCCGTCGTTTACTCAATCCGGTCAGCAGTCCTTCCAGTCTCAGGACGAAAGACCACAGAACATGAAGAGTATGATTATGGACCAGTTGGAGAACGGCAATCTCTCGCCACGCGCGCGTGAAGTACTTGAACAGACGCTATCCAATGTAACCGGTCAGCAGCTTCTTTCTAAGCATGAGCCGGGGGCACCGGTACAAACCATGTATTTTCAATTGCCGCTGCCCTGGGAAGAGGGGATGCAGAATGTACAAATGCATATCCATTCCCGAAATAACGGAGAGCAGATGGATTGGGAGAATTGCAGCCTCTTTTTCTTCCTTTCCACACCGAGGTTCGGTGATACAGGCATTGGCGTGACCGTAGTAGAACGGGATATGACATTGCGGATTCAAAATAATCACCCGCAGGTAGAGAGAGCTTTTGAACCGTACATCCCTCAGTTAAAAGAGCAATTGCAAGGACTAGGATATCGTATCCAGGGCATTTCGTTTGCGCCAATGAATGAGCCTATTCAGGAAAAGAAGCCTTCCGCTCTTCCACTTGTTGACGTAGAGAAAGCGAGAGCCAAAGCGGCTTCTATGATGGTGCGTGAAGGAGTAGATCTCTCTATATGATTCACAAATATTTTCGTCGCCCGTCAGCTGACGCTAAGAAGGAACCCACACGGGCGGCGGTGATTCGATATGACAAAGAGAAAGATAATGCTCCGGTTGTCGTGGCACAAGGACGAGGAGAAGTAGCGAGGAAAATTATCGAAAAAGCGAAGGAAAGCAATATTGCGTTGCAGGAGGACGCCCTCTTGCTGGATAATTTGTTCTCGTTGGACTTGGGCAATCAGGTTCCGCCTCAACTTTATCAAGTAATAGCAGAAATCTTGCTGTTGGTACGACGGGCCAACATAGGAGAAACAGGAACAGCCCCGGCTTTCAGGCCTGTGATAACAACCCACTCCGTACGTGACACTGCGTATTGGGATGAACCTGACGAAGATGAAAAGGATATAAGCCTCGAAGATTTATTGGGAGCCATAAAAAATATTTAGGTAAATGGTAATGTTTTCTTTAAAATCATCTTAAAATATTGGATTTTACACCGATACAAAAGGTAGTTAATAAGAATCAAACAAGAGAAAGCAAGGTGGCATGATGATGGAGCGCGTAATTACGCCGGAGAATGTCGAGTTAAGCGATATTCATGACCGTCCTGAATTGATTACTTCTCTGCTTTACAAAAAGTTTCTACAAAAAATAGATGAAGCGATAGAAGCGACACCCCGGCGCAAATATGACAAGGCAAATAGCGCTTTACAGCTTTGTAACGATATCGTTACCCGCCTTGGTTTTGGCATTAAGTATGAAGCGGGTGTGCTGGCGGACCGCTTGGAGATGCTATACCAGTATGTATTTGAATTGGTTTTAGAAGCGAATCGCACAAAAGATGTTGCCAAGATGGAAGAAGCGAAACGAATCATTAAAGATCTTGACGAAGCATGGACAATTGCGATGGAAAAAGTTAAGCAGTCGGGCAATGCAGCCCCTTCGACAACTGCTGGAATAAAAGCAAGAAGGCCGGCTCTTAATCCCTATGAGCGGATGGAGATTGATCAGGAAACGTTGGAACAAGCCCAGGCTAAGCCGAGGGAGTTATAAAAAGAAAAATTATTGGAGAGTGAATGTAAATGCGTATTAACCATAATATTTCGGCATTAAACTCATACCGTAATTTATCCCAGAACCAAATCGGTATGGGAAAAGTGCTGGAGAAGCTGTCTTCAGGCTACCGTATTAACCGTGCTTCAGATGACGCTGCAGGTCTTGCAATCTCTGAGAAAATGCGCGGACAAATCCGCGGTTTGCACCAGGGTCAGCGTAACACAATGGACGGCATTTCTCTAATTCAGACAGCGGAAGGTGCGTTACAAGAAGTGCATGCAATGTTGCAACGTATGCGCGAGCTTGCTGTTCAGGCAGCAAACGATACATACAATTCTGCTGATAAAAAAGCTTCTCAAGATGAAGTAAATCAACTCCTGAAACAGATTGAAGACATCGCTAAAACAACAGAGTTTAATGGTGTTAACCTTCTTTCCTCCGGAAAAGCAGGCGGCCAAATTGGCATTAACGGTAAAGTGGGCATTCAATTCGGTCCGAATACGGAGAACTACCTTGAATTACAACTTTCCGGTGGAATTCAAAAGACGATTTCAAAAGATGGATTTGAATTGATAATTAGCGGTGCGCGTATCGATTTGAAATCTCTTAAACTTGTAGATGCAGCAGACGGTGGTTATGCAGGTATTAAGATAAACGAAATTCTCCACACCTCTTCCGGTGCACGTAGTGCCATTACGATTTTTGATAATGCTGTTCAAGCAGTATCAGCTATTCGTTCTTACTTGGGTGCTATTAATAACCGTCTGGAACATGCAGTCAACAATCTATCTAACTACGCAGAAAATCTGACAGCAGCCGAATCCCGCATCCGTGACGCGGACATGGCGAAAGAGATGACAGAGTTTACGAAGTACAACATCATTAACCAATCCGCAACGGCGATGCTGGCGCAGGCCAACCAGCTGCCGCAGGGTGTTTTGCAACTTCTCAAAGGCTAAATAAATTTGAAAAAGGAACTCTTGAAGATTCGTTCTTCGGGGGTTCTTTTTTTAGTGTAGGAAAGTATATTGCCTTATCACTGTAAAGTCATATACACTTCCTCCATGGTACTTTATGAAAAAACTTCCCTTTTTTTCGTGATACCAATTGGAAGAATATACAGATTATTGTTTAACTATTCAATTAGCATAACTTTAAAGCGATAAAGTGATAAATAAACCAAAAAAATTCTATCAATTCCTGTACTTTTTCATTGTAATTGACTAAAGACCTCCTTATAATTAAAGAAAACATGATTATCTACAAACAAACTGAACGAATCAAAGGGGGACATTAGACACAATGCGGACGCAAAAAACAATGAAAGCGCTTTTTTCGGCGCTCATGCTGGTGCTGCTCGCCGTCATGGTACGGCGTGCGGCGGTGGAGACAAAGGAGCAAGCCAGCAGGCCAGCGGACAGGCTGAACAGGGGAAAGAAGCTTCTTCCGGCGGGGAAAAGAAAGTACTGAAAGTCGGAACCGATGCAGCGTATCCACCGTTCGAGAAGCAAGGTCCGGACAGCAAGCCGGTGGGCTTCGATATGGACATCATTAAAGCGATTGCGGAAGTCAACGGCTGGGAGCTTCAAATAGAGCATGCCGGATGGGACCCGCTGTTTGAAGACATCGATAAAGGAAAGCGTGACATCGGAATTTCCGCCATCACCATCAATGACGAGCGCAAGCAAAAATACGATTTCTCCGATCCGTACTTTGATGCATTCCAGTTAATCATGGTACCGGAAAGCGCAAACGTAACAAAAATCGAAGACATTAAAGACATGCGCGTAGCCGTACAGAGCGGTACGACAGGTGCCGATCTGGCTGAGAAAGTCCTGGGCAAAGGCAATCCGAAGCTAAAAGGTTTTGATGATACGCCGTCTGCGGTGGAAGAGCTGTACGCGAAGCGTGTAGACGCTGTTGTAGCTGATAATGCGGTGCTGAATGACTTCCTCAAAACGTCTGGCAAAGAAGGCTATAAAGTAGTGAAAGACCCGAATGTTGTGCCGGAGCAATACGGCATCATGGTGAAGAAAGGCAACAAAGAACTGCTTGATGAAATTAACAAAGGGCTGAAGACCATCAAAGAAAACGGCAAGTATGACGAAATCTACAAGCAGTACTTTGGCGAAGAGAAAAAATAAGCAGAACATGCAAAAAAGCATCTAGGCAATCGAATGTTTATCCGATATAATGAATACGTTATGCATAAAGAGAGTGCGCGCGGACAAGTTCTCGCGCACTTTTCGCCTGTTTATCGAGAAAGCTTATGAAGAAAGGCTGTGGACGTATTGGAACTGGATTGGGGCGTCATTTACGAGTACCGTGAGATGTTTATCCGCGGTGTAGGATATACGATTCTCTTCACTTCTGTCGGTGTGTTTATGGGAACGATTCTCGGATTAATCTTCGGTCTGGGCCGCCTGTCGAAAAATCCGTTGCTGCGCTGGCCGTCTGTCGCCTACATAACCGTGTTTCGGGGGACGCCTCTGTTTGTGCAGATTCTTTTGATTCACTTTGCGGCGATTCCTGAGATTTGGGCGCTGTTTACCGATGGAGAGCCGCCGTCCGCCGTATTCTCCGGTTTCGTGGCACTGTCTCTCAATGCGGGCGCCTACATAGCCGAAATCTTCCGTGCAGGGATTCAATCGATTGACCGGGGCCAGATGGAAGCGGCACGTTCACTGGGAATGAATCATGGGCAGGCGATGCGTTTCGTTATCCTGCCGCAGGCATTCAAGCGTATGATTCCGCCGCTCGGTAACGAGTTCATCGCGCTGCTGAAGGATTCCTCGCTGCTGGCGGTTATTGCGGCGCCGGAACTTGCGTACGCGGGGTATGCGACAGCTAAATCGACATTCGCCCGCTGGGAGTCGTACCTGACGATGGCGGTCATCTATTTAATTCTAACGCTTATCATCTCTCGTTTTGTCGCTTACCTTGAGAAGCGCTTTGCGACAGAGTAAATCATTTTCTAAATTGTCGAATAACGGCTGGTTTCGTCGAGCGATTTAATTTGACTTAGGGCTGTGGGGGATGGTATAGTCAAGATGTGGGAAAAACAACAACTTGTTCCCATATTTTATTGACGGAAAGGGATGTATTTGATGCAAGGTAAAGTTAAATGGTTTAACGCTGAAAAAGGTTATGGTTTCATCGAACGCGAAGACGGAGACGACGTATTCGTACACTTCTCTGCTATCCAAGCAGAAGGTTTCAAATCGCTCGAAGAAGGACAAAGCGTTGAATTCGAAATCGTTGAAGGCGCTCGTGGACCTCAAGCAGCGAATGTTGTTAAGTTGTAATATGCATCACCTTTCCTGGTAATGGAAGTAAGGTAGATTCAAATACAACGAACGATAACTACACCCCCGGATATATTTCCGGGGGTTTTCAGTATAAGAAAGTGTACTTTGCTTTACAGTAATAAAGCTACATATACTTTCCTTCCATATCGTAAGCGAAGAAAAACTCGCGAGGCGTGTGCCGACCGTTGCTTTTTCCGTGTGGAGCGTGGGACCTGCGGGAGAAAAAGACCGGCAACTGTCTCCCTTTTCGAGATACCCGGATGTTTTGCCGGTCCGACCGAAGAGCCACAAAGCGGCCGTTTGTCTTCTCTGTGGAAAAAGCACGAGCGGCCATGCCCGCGAGTTTTTCTCAATTCTCTAGCAGTTTTTTAATATTGGCCAGGACCCGTTCATTCCGTACAGACTTTTCCCAGGTGTGGTCGATGTCCCGTTCGAGGGAAGAAAGCCGCTCCATGATTTCCGTATGATTTCGTCCAACTTTTTCCTCTACGCGGTGCAGGTTACCTTCGAGGCGATGGACATCCATAGTAAGCGCTTCGAGTTTCGCGTTTGTCGTCTCCTGGTTTTTCAATAGCGATGCTATCTCCTGTTTTATTCTGTCCTGTCGCAGTTCCACATTCGCTGCTCTCCGGTCGAGGTTTTCTACTCTTTGTTCAAGATTTGCCACCCTCTGGTCGAGGTTGTCTACCTTCTGTTCAAGATTTGCTGCCCTCTGGTCGAGGTTGTCTACCTTCTGCTCGAGCTTCGCCACCCTCTGGTCGAGATTCGTTACTTTTTCGTTTAGTTGTTTTAAATCTTCTTTAACGGGCTGCAATTCCTCACGAAGCAAACTGCGAAAAGCATTCAACATTTCATCGCTCGACACGGCTTATTTCCTCCCCCCCATTCGTATGTATTCCTATGTACAATACAGTATAGCATAAAACCAAATCCTTGCGCTTTTACTTTAAAATAAACGATTCGCCTGCTACTGCAAAAAGAGTAGCAGCGATAGAAAAGAGAAAGAGAAGCACCCATTAATCGGGAAGGGGTCAGCCCCCGAGTGGATGTTCAGAAGTCTTTTGATGGACTTCTTTTTTTGTGAAAATTGTGAGGAAAGAAGGAGAAAAGGGAGGAAAAGAGATCTGAGGAAGAAAAAGGCCTTCGCCTTTTTCTACATTAAAATCTCCTTCTCATTCTTTCTCCTCTTTTCCTTCGTACCGCAAAAGTCAGCCGCCCTTCCTACGATTTTCATGGTGGGGTTGCGGCTGAGCCGCTATGGTGGTTTTCTGGTGTTTTTTCTGCTGCGACCGGTCATGTTATAATAAAGGAAAAGGTGGGTGGTCGGGTGGAAACAAGATGGATGAAGCTGTACGTAGACTTCGCGTTCAAGAAGCTGTTCGGTTCGCGGGGGAACGAGCGTATTTTGATTGCCTTCCTGAATGCGATGCTCAAGCCCGCACCGGACAAGCGGATTGCGGGTGTCACGATTCTGGATAAAGAGATGGGCCGAGAATACAGCGAGGACAAGAATGCGATTTTAGACATTCATTGGTTTTCGGTTGTTCACTGAACCTAAAGATCGCTATCACATGGTGTTTGATTTAAGGGAACGGGAAGAGAACTTCTTATGGGATGACACGATGGAATTGCATCTTGTGGAGATGCCGAAATTGGTTGATTTGTGGCGCAAGAAGAGGATTGGCATAGGACATGATGAGCTGGTGGAATGGCTGTTGCTTTTGGAAGCCGGGGATGATGAAGGAATACGCAAAGAACTGGAGGTACGAGCGATGGACAATCCGGTATTAAAGGAAGCGATGGAGAAGTGGGAAGACCTGAGCCGTGACCCGGCAGCAATCCGGGAGTACGAGATGCGTCATAAGGCGATGATGGATCGTCTGTCTGCGATAGCAGAGAATGAGCGCAGGCAGCAGCAGAAGTATGAGGAAGGCAGAATGGAAGAAAAAAGAGCTATTGCTCGAAATCTGTTGGCAATGGGTATGGATGAAGAGGCAGTTGCGCAGGCAACAGGATTATCAGTAGCTGAAATCGAACAACTGAAAAGGAACTAGGGAACTGACCCCCGGTACGTTAATGATTGCCTCGTCTGACTCCGTCATTCTCGGGTAGGGGGTCAGACCCCGAGCGGTTGCTTAGAAGTCCTTTGGGAAAAATCCTAATGGGCTTTTTTCTTTTTCTTTTGCTATTCAACTCTTGACTGCTCGTTTTTTGTGTATGCGTTTTTTACCTTTGCATTCCATGGTGTATGATATAATAAAAAGAAAACAGAACGGAAATAAAGACGCTTGTAAAAGGGAGAGACATACTTTGAGTGAAGGGACAAACCAACAGGGACTAATGTTTCCAGATTATGATGCACTCTGGAAAGAAGTGATTGAAGAATTTTTTGAGGAGTTCCTGCATTTCTTTGCGCCCGATTTATATGAAGCCGTTGATTTCAACAAGGGGTATGAATTTCTGGAGCAAGAACTGCGAACGCTGTTCCCTGACTCAGAGGCGGAAAAGAAGTACACAGATAAGCTGGCAAAACTGTATTTGAAGAGCGGGGAAGAGAAGTGGATACTAACACATATTGAAGTACAGGGAAGTCGAGACCTTGATTTTGCTGAGCGAATGTTCCGCTACTTTTACCGCGTGTATGATAAATATGACAGGAAAATATTTGCCCTGGCGCTTTTTTCTGATGAAAGTCCGTCTTATAAACCGGATACGTATAAATATGAATTTTTTGATACAACATTAACCTATACGTACCGCTCTTACAAGATAGTGGAGCAAAATGAAGAGGAGCTGACACGTTCAGAAAATCCATTCAGTATGGCTGTTCTTGCCGGATTATACGTAGTGAAAAGCAAAAAAGATATCAATGCCCGTTATCAATTTAAAATAAACCTGATTCGCCTGCTGCTGCAAAAAGAGTGGCGGCGAGAGAAAATTGAAAAGTTATTTGTATTTATCGATGGGCTATTAAAGCTTCCTGTTGAAAAGGAAAAGAACTTTGAGGCTGAACTTAATGAAATGGTATGGAGGGAAGGTGAAAATATGGGGCTGACATGGGATCGAAGCAATCTGGCGGACATGTATTACTCCAAAGGGAAGATAGAAGGGAAAATTGAGCTAGTAAAGAAGTGGCTAGAGGAAGAAGTAGATGCTGATATTCAACTCATCTCGAAAATTTCCGGCTTATCCTTGGAAGATGTTAAAAAATTAAAGAAAGAAGTGCAAAGAAAGAGAAGCACCCATTAATCGGAAGGGGGGTCAGACCCCGAGCGGATGTTCAGAAGTCCTGTGAGAGATTTCTCTCACAGGACTTCTTTCTTTTTTGCTGCCTAACCGTTCCTAGAATTAAGAACGATTCGGGATACGTTCTTATCCCAAACGGAGCGGGGAGAACAAGAGAAAAGCGCATTAAAGCCGCCCTTAGGATATGCCAGCGCAAGCGAAGCAATCTAAGTAAAGTTTTCTTATCTATAATATTTCTGCAACCTGCACGTCCCGCTCCGAATCCAGCTTCACGAACGTATCATCATCCGTGCGAACCAACGGACGCAGCGGCTCTTGCTGATTATACCGGACAATCACGCCTTCCTGCCCGTTCGAAAGCCTCACGCGGGACCCGATATACGACTCAAGAATGTACATGACGAAAGGCGTCACAATTGCCGGATTCATCAGTCCGGCGAACTGGGCATCCCAGAGAGCGGCCGCCGCTTCAAAAGGCGAAAGTTTAGCCCTGTATACGCGATCGGACGCAAGCGCATCGAATTTGTCTGCCACAGAAACAATTTGAACGGAAAGCGGAATGTTTTCATGTTTGAGTCCAAACGGATAGCCGGAGCCGTCCAGACGCTCGTGGTGGAGCAGCGCCACATCGGCAAAGGACCTGGGGATATTGGGAATCTTGCGCAACATTGCGTAGCCATACTGCGGATGCTGACGCATAACTTCCCTTTCCTTATCATTCAATTCCGAGGGTTTGTTTAAAATTTCATCGGGCATTTCCAATTTTCCGATATCATGGAACAAACCGGCTTCGCCCACTTCCAGGCATACCTCATCCGGCAGGCCGAGCAGACGGGCGATGAGTGCGGATAGAAGCCCGACGTTGATGCTGTGACGGTACGTGTATTCGTCTTTGCCTTTTAAAGTGTGGAGGGGATGGAATACATATCGATGCTCCAGAGCATGCTTGATGAGTGTGGAGAACTGATTGACGATTTCCTGGACATTAATAGGATTGCCATATTGTGCATCATTAAGCAGGTCTTTCATGCTGGAAAGTGTTTCTTTATAGATAACAGCCATGTCAGGTTCATAACTCCAGGCTTCGTCAATCTGGTGCAGGAGTTCGGGCGCGATATTCTCGATCGGTCTTGCCGTGCGGGTCGGGCCTTTGATGGCGATTTCAAAAATGTTGTTAATGAGCAATGAATCAATGTCTTTTACGGTCAGCATCTTGCCCGCGCCAAGCAGTAACGTTCCTTTTTCATTGTATATGTCTGTATTTAGGATACGCCCGATGAGCTCATATGATGTAGGTACAAGCCTCATTCCCTGGTTCCCCCTTTTCTGAAAAATGTTCTTCCTTTATTTATACCATATTCGTCCATTTTCGCGTGGATTCTTTGTTTTTTCCTTGCTACACGTTGCGTACGTTTCGAACGGTCAACCACATTTTGGTGTTGAGCCTTACTTACATAAAGAATAGATTTCGAATGTTTGTTGGAAGGAAAGGAAACGTTGCAAAAAGTTCACAAAAGGTGGGAAAAAAATGTCGGATGGAGAAGGATTTTCACGCGGGAAAGGGGAATATATAGATATAGACGAAAGGAGGAGTATCCATATGCAATACAACACCCGTGGTGAAAATATCGAGGTAACTCCTGCACTCCGAGACTATGTAGAGAAAAAAATCGGTCGCCTCGAGCGCTACTTTGAGAGTACTTCCTCATTTTCCTGCAATGTCACGCTTCGTGTACTGCGCGGCGAACATACCGTGGAAGTGACGATTCCAATGCCGGGAGTTATCCTCCGAGCTGAAGATACCAACAGCGATATGTATGCGGCGATCGATCTGGTTGTTGAGAAATTAGAACGTCAAATCCGCAAGCATAAGACAAAAATCAACCGCAAGTATCGTCAGCAGGGAGCCGTGCTCCTGGATGCCGATCCGGTGTTTGCCGCTCAAGACGAGTCGGCGGAAGAGGACAACGATCAGCTTCGCATCGTGAAGACGAAGCGCTTCAATCTGAAGCCGATGGATGCAGAAGAAGCGGTGCTGCAGATGGATATGTTAGGTCATAACTTCTTCGTATTCAGTAACGCGGAGACAGAAGAAGTGAACGTCGTCTATCGCCGTAAAGACGGCCGCTACGGCTTAATCGAGCCGGAAAGCGTATAAAAAAGCTTATATGATACAGATAAAAAGGCGCTCTCGGGCGCCTTTTTCGCTTGTATCTTTCTTCATCCCCGGTTATTATTCTATATTCCTTGTCAATTTCCCTGTGTTACTGTTAAAATTAAAATTTAGAGCAGTCTAACTGCTCGACTAGCAAGAAGAGCGAAGATTGGAAGGGGATTGGATACCCGATGCTAGGAATCATTAAGAAGATTATTGGCGATTCTAACGAGCGCGACGTGAAAAAGCTGTACAAGCGCGTCGAGAAGATTAATGCGTTGGAACCGCACATGCAGGCGTTAAGTGATGAACAACTGCGGAATAAAACGGATGAATTTAAAGAACGGCTTGCTAAAGGCGAGACGCTGGATGATATTTTATACGAAGCTTTTGCGGTGTGCCGCGAAGCCGGACGCCGTGTGCTTAACATGCGCCACTACGATGTGCAGCTCATCGGCGGCATAGTACTGCATGAAGGCAAGATTGCCGAGATGAGAACCGGGGAAGGGAAAACGCTCGTAGCAACGCTGCCGGTATACCTAAATGCCCTTGCCGGAAAAGGTGTGCATGTCATCACGGTCAACGAATATCTGGCGGCGCGTGACGCCGAAGAAATGGGGCAAATTTATAAATTCCTGGGGTTAAGCTGCGAGGTAAACCTGAACGGCATGTCGCCGGATGAAAAACGTGCGGCTTACGCGGCTGACATTACGTACGGAACGAACAACGAGTTCGGGTTCGACTACCTGCGCGATAATATGGTGCTGTATAAAGAGCAAATGGTACAGCGTCCGCTGCATTATTGTATCGTCGACGAGGTGGATAGTATTTTGATCGATGAAGCGCGGACGCCGTTGATTATCTCCGGTGAAGCGGAGAAGTCGACTGAGCTGTACTATGTGGCAGCCCGTTTTGTGACCCGCTTGAAGGAAGAAGAGCATTATACGATCGATATTAAAGCGAATTCCGTAGCCCTCACTGAAAAAGGGGTAGCGGAAGTCGAACGCGCGTTTAATATCGATAACCTGTATGATACAGAACATATTCTGCTGAATCACCACATTAATATTGCGTTAAAAGCACGCGCGTTGATGAAGCGTGACATTGATTATGTGGTGGACAACGGCGAAGTTATCATCGTCGATGAATTTACCGGTCGTCTCATGCAGGGACGCCGCTACAGCGACGGTCTGCATCAGGCAATTGAAGCGAAGGAAGGCCTGCAGGTACAGAACGAGAGCATGACGCTGGCGACCATTACGCTGCAGAACTACTTCCGGATGTATGAGAAGCTCGGTGGTATGACCGGTACGGCCAAAACCGAAGAAGAAGAGTTCCAGAAGATTTACGGTCTGAACGTCGTGGTCATTCCGACGAACAAACCGGTTATTCGCGAGGACAAGCCGGATGCGATTTATAAATCCGAACGCGGCAAATACCGTGCTGTCGTGGAGGATGTAGAGAAGCACCATAAGCAAGGCCGTCCGGTGCTTGTCGGTACAACATCGATCGAGAAGTCGGAGCTTATCTCCAGCATGCTGCGGAAAAAAGGCATCCGCCATGAGGTGTTGAATGCGAAGCATCATGCCCGTGAGGCGGAGATTGTCTCCAAGGCCGGTCAGCGTGGTGCAGTAACCATAGCAACGAACATGGCGGGTCGTGGTACGGACATTAAACTGGGCGAAGGCGTAGCCGAGCTTGGTGGTCTGCACATCATCGGTACCGAGCGTCATGAGAGCCGCCGGATCGATAACCAGCTGCGCGGACGTGCCGGACGTCAGGGGGATCCGGGTTCATCCCAGTTCTTCATCTCGCTTGAGGATGAACTGATGCGCAAGTTCGGTTCGGAGAATATCATGGGCATGATGGATCGCCTCGGCATGGAAGAAGACATGCCGATTGAAAGTAAAATGGTATCCCGTGCGATCGAGTCATCGCAGAAGCGCGTAGAGGGCGCGAACTTTGATATGCGCCGCGTCGTTTTGCAGTATGATGACGTAATGAACCAGCAGCGTACGGTTATCTACAAACAGCGCCGCGAAGTGCTGGAAGCTGAATCGCTGCGCGATGTAATCATCGGCATGATTATGTCGCATGTCGAGCGTCTGATCGATTTGCACTGCCCGGATGAAGTGGTGCAGGAAGAATGGGACCTCGATGCGCTTATTGACCACTGCAACGGTACATTCCTGCATGAAGGACAGCTGGATAAGAAAGACATCTGGGGCAAAGACCGCGAAGAAATCGTGGAAGTATTCCGCGAGCTTGTTGAGCGCCTGTATACCGAACGCGAACAGCTTATGGAAGAAGCGGATTTTCGCGAATTCGAGAAAGTTGTCGTGTTGCGTGCGGTCGACAGCAAATGGATGGACCACATCGATGCGATGGATCAGTTCCGCCAGGGTATCCACCTGCGGGCATACGGCCAGACGGACCCGCTGCGTGAGTACCAGATGGAAGGCTACCAGATGTTTAACGAGATGATCGCGAGCATCGAAGAAGAGGTCGCGACATATATTATGAAAGCCAACATTGGAAGCAACCTGCAGCGCCAGGAAGTAGCCAAGGGGCAGGCAATGGTGCCGTCCGATTCAGGCGAGCCGGCGCGGAAGAAACCGGTGCGCCGCCAGGAGCCGAAGATCGGGCGCAACGACCCGTGCTATTGCGGCAGCGGGAAGAAATACAAAAATTGTCACGGCCAGGAGGAATAAACCATGCCATTGACGGAAGCGAAACAGCAAATGACAGCCATCGGTAAGCGATTGGCGGAGATTAGGGGGTCTCTTTGACCTCCCCGGCAAACAAAAGCAGATTGCCGCGCTAGAAGAGAAGATGGCAATGCCGAACTTCTGGGACGATAACGATGCGGCCCAGGCTATCATCGGTGAAGTCAATGTTCTCAAGGATGCTGTCACCGCCATACAGGAGATGGAGACGGCGTACGAAGACATTGAAGTCATGATGGATCTGTATGCGGAGGAGAATGAGGAATCCTTGATTCCAGATATCGTGGAATCGGTGGAATCTCTGCAGAAGCGGCTGGATGAATATGAGTTGCAACTGCTTCTGAGCCAGCCGTATGATAAGAAGAATGCGATTCTTGAGCTGCATCCGGGTGCGGGCGGTACGGAGTCGCAAGATTGGGCGGATATGCTGCTGCGCATGTATACCCGCTGGGCCGAGAAGCAGGGCTTTAAGGTCGAGACGCTCGATTACTTGCCGGGCGAAGAAGCGGGCGTGAAAAGCGTGACCTTGCTGATTAAAGGCCACAATGCGTACGGCTATTTGAAAGCGGAGAAAGGGGTCCACCGTCTGGTGCGCATCTCTCCGTTCGACGCATCAGGACGTCGCCATACGTCGTTCGTATCGTGTGATGTGATGCCGGAGATTGACGATGATATCGAAATCGAGATTCGGCCGGATGAACTGAAAATTGATACGTACCGTTCCAGCGGTGCGGGCGGTCAGCATGTTAACACGACCGACTCGGCGGTACGGATTACGCACATTCCGACTGGCGTGGTGGTTACGTGCCAGACGGAACGCTCCCAGATTAAAAACAGGGAGAAAGCGATGAAGATGCTGCGTTCTAAGCTGTATGAGCGGAAGATTCAGGAGCAGGAAGAGGAAGCGGCCAGGCTGCGCGGCGAGCAGAAAGAGATTGGCTGGGGCAGCCAGATTCGCTCGTACGTGTTTCATCCTTACAGCATGGTAAAAGACCACCGCACAAACCATGAGACCGGGAACGTGCAGGCGGTTATGGACGGAGATTTGACCCCGTTCATCGACGCATATCTTCGCCAGCAGCTTGGGCACACTACAGAATCTTAAGAACGATCTATTATGGAAAAACAAAGAGATATAGCTGTGCTTTTCTCTTTTCTACCTCAGCGTATCCTTTGTTTTTCTTTTACATAGCTATTTCTTTCATGGAAGTGAATGAGTATGCACCAGAGAGTATACTGGCCTGTCTAAAAAATATCGTCAAGCGGCTTGATCCGAACGCGTTCGTCATTGTGAACGACGCCAATGAGCGAAAGAAGAAGACAAGAGACAGAAAAGATAACGCCTTGCGCCTGGGTTTGTCATGCGTTTGTTGGCACTCTTTTCTCGTATCCTCTTGCTTTTTTCTATTCCTCTTACTACGAAAGGATATCAATATACTAATACTTAGTTATATGGAGGAGAGGGAATGACTACGATTGCAGAGGGGAAACTCGCAGAGCTGAAGCAGCATGCGAACAACATGCGCCAGGAGATTGTGAAAATGGTATCAGCGGCCAATTCGGGCCATCCGGGCGGTTCGCTGTCTGCCGCAGATATTGTGGCGGTGTTGTATTTTCATGAGATGAACGTAGGACCGGAAAAGGTGGACGATCCGGACCGTGACCGTTTTATTCTAAGCAAAGGACACGCAAGCCCGGTGCTGTATGCGGCACTGGCAGAGAAAGGCTACCTGCCGAAAGAGGAATTGGCTACTTTCCGTAAGATTAATTCCCGTCTGCAGGGTCATCCGAGCAAAAAGATGCTGCCGGGCGTAGAGCAAAGCACAGGATCGCTCGGACAGGGATTGTCCGCTGCGAACGGTATGGCGCTGGCTGCGCGTCTTGATAAGCGCGGCTACCGCGTATATGCCCTGCTTGGCGACGGAGAAATTCAGGAAGGCATGGTATGGGAAGCGGTAATGGCAGCAGGCCATTATAAGCTGGACAACCTGGTGGCAATCCTGGATTACAACCACCTGCAGATTGACGGTAACGTGGAAGATATTATGAACATTGGACCGGTAGCCGATAAGTTCCGTGCGTTTAACTGGCATGTCATTGAAATTGACGGACATAACCTTGAAGAGATTATCGCCGCGCTCGACGAAGCGAAGACAGTAAAAGGCAAGCCGACTTTCATCGTGGCGCACACGGTTAAAGGAAAAGGCGTGTCTTACATGGAGAACGCATGCGGCTGGCACGGCACGGCCCCGAATGCGGAACAGCTGGCGCAGGCACTGGAAGAGTTGTGCGCGCAGGGAGGAGAAAAGTAATGGAGAAGACAACGGTAAAGAAAATTGCAACACGCGACGCTTACGGACAGGTTCTGGTCGAGCTCGGTCATGAAAATCCGGACATCGTAGTACTGGATGCGGATCTGGCAAAATCAACGAAAACGGCCGATTTCGGCAAAGCGTTTCCGGACCGCTTCTTCGATGTGGGGATTGCGGAAGCCAACATGATCGGTATGGCGGCAGGCCTTGCGACTTGCGGCAAAATCCCGTTTGCGAGCACATTCGCGCTGTTCGGCTCCCTCCGTGTGGCAGACATGATTCGTAACTCTGTGTGCTATCCGAACTTGAACGTGAAGATTGCGGTGACGCACCAGGGCCTCACGCTGGGCGAAGACGGCGCTTCTCACCAGGCAGTGGAAGACATTGCATTGATGCGCGCCATTCCGAATATGACGGTGATCGTGCCGGCGGATGCGACGGAGACGAAAAAAGCGATTCGCGCTGCGGCCAACACATACGGTCCGATGTACATCCGCATGGGCCGTCCAAGTGTCCCGGTGTTGTTCGACGACAGTTATGAATTTGAAATCGGCAAAGGCGTACAGATTCGCGAAGGGAATGATGTCGCCATTATCGCAACCGGCGTCATGGTACATATCGCAGTCGAGGCAGCGGAGCTGCTGGCGCAGGAAGGCATTGAAGCGCGCGTTATTAACATGGCGACAATTAAGCCGATTGATGAAGACATCATTGTCAAAGCGGCTCAGGAAACAAAAGGCATTGTGACAGCGGAAGAGTGCAACATCTACGGCGGCCTCGGCGCTGCGGTAGCGGAAGTGTTGTGCGAGAAGCATCCGGCCAAACTACGCCGCGTCGGCGTCGAAGATACGTTCGGCGAATCCGGTACACCGGATGAACTGCTGAAAAAATATGGCCTGACCGCAGAGAATATCGCCGCAAAAGCGAAGGAATTATTATAAACAAAGCGACCATGCCTTTTCAGCTGCAACCCCGACATGAAAACCGAGGGAAGGGCAGCTGACTTTTGTAGTAGGAGGAAAAAGAGAGAAGAGAACGAGGGGATGATTTCAATGTAGAAAAAGGCGAAGGCCTTTTTCTTCTCTGGCTCTTATTTCCTCTCTCTGGTTCCTTCTTTCTTCACGATTTTCGATCGTTATATTATAAAACCTCTCTCCTCTGCTCATACTAAGCTGTGTAATGTAACACGCTTTGTGATGTGCATGATTAAGGGAGGGTTTTTTATGAAAAAGTGGACTGTAATGCTGAGCAGCCTGCTGCTTGTGCTGGCACTGGCTGCGGGATGCGGCACGGCCAATAATAATCAGGGCGGCGGCGCTGAACAAGGCCAGGGAGGCCAGCAGGGCGGCGGACAAGCGGGAGGCGGCGGAAAAGACGCGCAAAAAATCTTCCAGGCTAGCTGTACGTCCTGCCACGGTCAAAACATGGAAGGCGGTGTAGGACCGAACTTGACGAAGGTCGGCAGCAAGTACAAGAGCGCTGATGAAATCAAAACCATTATCGTAAAAGGACGCAACGGCATGCCGGGCGGTCTGGTGAGCGAAGCGGACGCGCAGGTATTGGCCGATTGGCTGATTACAAAGAAATAATATCATTAGAATGAATAAAGAGGATGTTTTCTTATATAAAGGAGGCATCCTCTTTTTCTTTGTACCGCAAAAGTCAGCCGCTCTTTTCTTCACTTTCATGGCAGGGCTTGCGACAGATCCGTTATGATGGTTTTATTTATAAGAAATCATGCATAGAAATTCAAAAAACTAATTGAATTATTATGCCTTACATCGTATAATAATTCATAACTTATTCAGACAGGATCAATTGGGGGAAACATACGTGAATATTTCAATTATCGGAGCGACGGGATACAGCGGAATTGAACTCATTCGCCTGCTGTTGACCCATCCCGAAGCTAACATTGTGGCTGTATATTCCAACTCACAGACCGGAAAAGCCATGCAGGAGGTTTATCCGCATCTCACTCATATTTTTACAGACGATCTGGCTGAGATTGACTGCGGACGCATCCGGAACGAAGCGGACGTAGTGTTCATTGCGACACCGTCCGGCGTAAGCGGCAAGCTCGTACCGCAGCTTATGGACGGCAAGCTCAAAGTGATTGACGTATCTGGCGACTTCCGCCTGGCAACACCGGAGTTGTATACGCGCTGGTACGGCAAGGAGACAGCGGCGCAGGAATACATTGACCAGGCGGTTTACGGGCTGTCCGAATGGAATGCGGACGCCATTCGGGAGACGAAACTGCTCGCCAATCCGGGCTGCTATCCGACAGCGACGCTGCTCAGCCTGCTTCCGCTATTGAAAGCGGACCTGATCGATGGCAAATCCATCATTGTGGACGCCAAATCGGGTGTAACCGGTGCGGGACGGGGCTTATCGCTCGGAACGCATTTCTGCGAAGTGAACGAAAGCATCTCGGCTTACAAAGTAGGGAAACACCAGCATACACCGGAAATTGAACAGACGCTGACACAGCTTACCGGCAAAGAAGCGGTCATCTCGTTCACGCCGCATCTTGTGCCGATGAACCGCGGCATCCTGACAACGGCGTACGCTTCATTGAAAGAAGGAGTCACAGCCGAACAGGTGGCTGAAGCTTATGCGGATGCATACGAAGGCAAACCGTTTGTCCGGCTGCGTCCGGGCGCGTATCCGAAGACAAAGGAAGTGTACGGCTCCAACTATTGTGATATTGCCTGGCATGTGGATGAGCGTACAGGAAGGGTCATCGTGCTTGGCGTGATCGATAACGTAGTAAAAGGCGCTGCCGGTCAGGCGGTACAAAATATGAACCTAATGTTCGGACTTCCAGAAACGACGGGCCTTGCGTTTACCCCTGTGTATCCGTAAAACGAGGCCGACAGTAAGAAAGGGAGAGAAGATGGAAAATCAGCTGGTAATTAAATGCGGCGGCAGTACACTTGAGAATCTGCCTGCCTCTTTTTTTGAAGATATAACGGCACTGCAGCAGGATGGGTTTATGCTGACCATCGTACACGGCGGCGGTCCGGCGATTTCGGCGACGCTTAAGCAGATGGGAATTGAGCCGAAGTTCGTGGACGGACTCCGGGTGACGGATGCGGCGACGCTGCAGGTGGCACAGATGGTGCTTATCGGACAGACCAATAAGCAGGTGGTCAGCCGGATTCAGACGGCGGGCGGCCGTGCGGCGGGTATCAGCGGCATCGACGGATCGACATTGCAGGTGATACAGGGACCTGAGCACCTCGGGTTTGTAGGAGAGATACAGCAGGTCGACCCTGCCCTGATAGCAACGCTGAGTCAATCGGGTTTCATTCCGGTCATCGCGCCGCTGGGCTTCGACGCAGACGGCCAGATTTATAACATCAACGCCGATACGGCGGCTGGTGCAGTTGCAGGGGCGGTAGGTACGAAGCGGTTGGTCATGGTGACGGATGTTCCGGGTGTTATGCAGGAGATAGACGGTGTCAAAAAGGTGTTGCCGGAGCTTGATGAGGTGCAAATCAATGAATTGATCGCCGAAGGCATTATCTATGGCGGCATGATACCGAAGGTGCGGGCGGCACTGGATGCGCTCGGACATGAAGTAGAAGAAGTGTTGATTATCAACGGCTACGAGCCGGGCGTTCTGAAGAAAGTTGCGGCCGGTCAGATGATCGGTACAAAAATCGTTAAAGAAGGCAAGGTGAAGGTATCGTGAGTTATCTATTTCCGAACTACGGGCGTTGGCCGATTCGCATTACCAAAGGGGAAGGCAATTATCTGTGGGACGAAGCCGGCAACCGTTACCTTGACCTTGTCTCCGGCATTGCGGTGACTTCGCTCGGCAATGTGCCCCCGCAGGTGAAGGTGAAAGTACAGGAGCAGCTCGATACGTTGTGGCACTGCTCCAATCTATTCGAGATTCCGGTGCAGGAGAAGCTGGCGGAGAAGTTAACGTCGCTTACCTGCGGCAACCGGGCGTTCTTCTGCAACAGCGGCGCGGAGGCGAACGAGGCGGCCATTAAACTGGCCCGCCGCTATCAACAGAAGGTACAGAAGCAAAACCGGTATGAAGTCATTACCTTCGAGCAATCGTTCCATGGACGGACGCTGGCGACGCTGACCGCAACCGGTCAGGCGAAAGTCAAAGACGGGTTTGACCCGTTGCCGGAAGGTTTCGTCACCGTACCGTACAATGATGCGGAGGCACTCAGCGCTGCGATTACGGAGAAAACGTGCGCCATCATGCTGGAGATGGTTCAGGGAGAAGGCGGTGTGCATCCCGCTTCGCCCGAATTCGTTGAGCATATCAAGGCACTATGCGCGGAGCATGACCTGCTGCTGATCGTAGATGAAGTGCAGACAGGCATCGGTCGTACCGGCAAGTGGTTCGCCTATCAACACTACAACGTCGAGCCGGATATCATTACAATGGCCAAAGGGCTGGGCAGCGGCTTTCCGATCGGCGCCATTGTCGGCAAAGAAAAGCTGGCTGAAGCATTCGGACCCGGCACGCACGGCACGACATTCGGCGGCAATCCGCTCGCATGTGCGGCCGGCTTAGCCACGCTTGAAACAATAGAAGAAAACGAGTATCTCGCCCGGGTGGAAGAGATGGGCGCTTATTTCATAGAGAAATTGAACGGGCTTTCCGAAGCGCGCCCGGATGTTGTCAATGTACGCGGCAAGGGGCTTATGATCGGCGTGGAGCTAGCGTTCGAAGCGGCTCCGGTTGTTGCGAAAATGCGCGAGCAAGGCATCCTGCTGCTGCAGGCAGGGCCGAACGTGCTGAGGCTCTTGCCTCCGTTTACGATTGAAAAAGAAGAAATAGATCACGCGGCGCAAGCACTCGAAGAGGTGCTGAACGCGACGGCGCAAACGGTATAGAAATCAGGAGTACGAAGGAAAAGAGAGAAGAGAATGAGAAGAGAACGGGGGGTGATTTCTAAAGAAGAAAAAGGCGTTCGCCTTTTTCTTCTTTGAATCTTCTTTCCTCTTCCCCTCTTTCTTTTCTCATGATTTTCACACATAAAGGAGTGGAATGGATGAAAGGATATCTTGTGTTAAGTACGGGCGACATATTTGAAGGAGATTGGTTTGGCAGCGTGGACGACTGCACGGGAGAGGTCGTATTTAATACAGGAATGACAGGCTACCAGGAGGTTCTGTCCGACCCTTCGTACGCCGGCCAGATTATTACGTTTACGTATCCGCTGATCGGCAATTACGGCATCAATGAACGAGACTATGAGAGTATCAAACCGGCCTGCAAGGCCCTGCTGGTAGGCGATCTCTGCCGCCAGCCGAGCCATTACGAGTCCGGACATACGCTGGCCGAGATTGCCGAGAAATACGGCATCGGCGGCTTGTCCGGCATCGATACGCGCGCGATTACCCACATTGTCCGGACACATGGAGAAGTGTACGGACTTTTGACGACAGACAAAGAGAAGCTCGCTTCTTTTACTCCGCAGCCGGTTACGAATGTTGTGCCAGGCGTATCGGTGAAAAATATCGAGGAGTACGGCAAAGAGGCGAAAGGTCCGCATATTGTACTGATCGATTACGGGTATAAAAAATCCATTTTGCAAAGTCTGTTGGACGGTGGCTGCCGCGTAACGGTGGTTCCGTACAATATCACATATAACCAGGTAATATCTATTGATCCGGACGGTGTGTTCCTATCGAACGGTCCCGGAAATCCGAAAGAAATTACACCGCAGCTCGGGGAATTGAAAAAGATTATTGAGAGCTACCCGACGATGGGCATCTGCCTCGGTCATCAGCTAATCTCTCTGGTATACGGCTGCGATACGGAGCGTTTGCCATACGGGCACCGCGGCAGCAACCATCCGGTGAAAGATTTGCGCACCGGCAAAGTGTATCTAACCTCGCAAAATCACGGCTATGTGGTGAAAGGAGATTCACTTGCGAACGCGGCATTGGAGCTAACATTCATCAATGTAAACGACAAATCGGTCGAAGGTGTACGCCATAAAACGCTGCCGATTTCGTCCGTGCAGTTTCATCCGGAAGCGCACGCCGGTCCGCAGGATACGGGCTATTTATTTACAGAATTCATTCAACAATGCCAGGTAACAGGAGAGAAGAGTTATGCCTAAACTACCCGACATCAACAAAGTGCTTGTGCTCGGCTCCGGTCCGATTATCATCGGGCAGGCGGCCGAATTCGATTACGCCGGCGCTCAGGCCTGTTTGGCGTTGCGTGAAGAAGGCGTGGAAGTCGTTCTTGTAAACAACAATCCGGCCACCATCATGACAGATGATGAAGTGGCGGATCGCATATACATGGAGCCGCTAACGGTAGAAGCGGTGGAGAAGATTATCGCCAAAGAACGTCCGGACGGCGTGCTGCCGACACTCGGCGGCCAGACCGGCCTGAACCTGGCGGTAGAGCTGTCGAAGGCGGGCGTGCTGGAGAAGTACAATGTGAAGCTGCTCGGCACACCGCTCGATACGATTATCCGCGGCGAGGACCGTGAAGAGTTCAAGCGCATGATGCAGGAGATCGGCGAGCCGATTCCTGAGAGCGAGACGGTAACTACAGTAGAGGATGCGGTGGCGTTTGCAAACAGCATCGGTTATCCGGTCATCGTGCGTCCCGCCTATACGCTTGGCGGCGCGGGCGGCGGTTTTGCAAACGATGAAGAAGAACTTCGTATTGTGGCCAAACGCGGCTTGAACGCAAGCCCGATCAATCAGGTGCTCATTGAGCGCAGCATCAAAGGCTGGAAAGAGATTGAATATGAAGTCATGCGCGATGCCAACGATACGTGCATCATCGTGTGCAACATGGAGAATTTTGACCCGGTCGGCGTGCATACAGGAGATTCAATTGTTGTAGCACCTTCGCAGACGCTCACGGACCGTCAGTATCAAATGCTGCGTTCCGTCGCCTGTAAGGTTATCCGTGCGCTGGGGGTTGTGGGGGGATGTAATATTCAATATGCGCTTGACCCGCACAGTGACCAATACTATCTCATTGAGGTCAACCCGCGTGTCAGCCGCTCCTCGGCGCTTGCGTCCAAGGCGACCGGCTATCCGATTGCGCGTACGGCGGCGAAGCTGGCGCTTGGCTACCATCTGGATGAGGTCGTAAACCCGATTACAGGCTACACCTATGCAAGCTTCGAACCGGCCATCGACTATGTCGTAGCGAAAATTCCGCGCTGGCCGTTCGACAAGTTCCCGCATGCGGACCGCAAGCTGGGCACGCAGATGAAAGCAACCGGCGAGGTAATGTCGATTGACCGTACGCTGGAAGGCGCCCTGCTGAAAGGGATTCGTTCATTGGAAGTCGGCGTACAGCATCTGGAGCTTGCGTATGTAAAAGATGCAAGTGAAGAAGAATTGGAGAACGAATTGGTCAATGCGACCGACCAGCGTATCTTCTATATCGCCGAGGCGCTGCGCCGCGGCATGAGTGTAGAGGAGCTGCATGAGAAGACAGCGATTGACCGCTTCTTCCTGAATGCACTGGCTCGTATCGTTGACCTTGAAAATACATTGAAAGAAGTGCGCTGGCACAAAATGACGCCGGAACTGTTGAAGGAAGCGAAGCTGCGCGGCTTTGCCGACAGCACGATCGCAAGCCTCTGTGGTGTCAGTTTCGAGGAAGTGCGCGCCGGTCTGAAAGAATGGGGCATAAGCCCGGCTTATAAGCTAGTGGATACATGCGCGGCCGAGTTTGTCGCCGCGACTCCTTATTATTACTCGACCTGGCAGGGACGCGACGAAGTCCCGGTCGAGAAGAAAGGCAAAAAGGTATTGGTTTTAGGCTCCGGTCCGATCCGCATCGGCCAGGGCATCGAGTTTGATTATTGCTCGGTACATGCGGCGAAATCGTTGCGCAAGCAGGGCATCTCCGCCGTTGTCATCAACAACAATCCGGAGACCGTCTCTACCGACTACAATACGGCGGATCAGCTGTATTTCGAACCGCTGGCGCTTGAAGACGTGTTGAATGTCATCGAAAAAGAACAGGTAGATGGCGTCATGGTGCAGTTCGGCGGCCAGACGGCCATTAATCTGGCGGATAAACTGCAAAAAGCCGGCGTGCATGTATACGGCACGTCCGTTGAAGCAATTGACATGGTGGAAGACCGTGAGCAATTTTATCAGATGCTGCGCAAGCTGAACATCCCGCACATTCCGGGTGAAGGCGTCAATAGCCAGCAGGGCGCGCATCTTGTCGCGGAAGAGTTGGGATATCCCGTACTGATTCGTCCGTCATACGTCATTGGCGGACGCGGCATGGTTGTAATTAACAATGCGGAAGAGCTTGACCAGTATTTTGCCGACTGGAACCGGTATACATCATCAGGGGCGCTGTTCCCGTTGCTGATTGACAAGTATGTGTCCGGTATGGAAGTGGAAGTGGACGCCATTTGCGACGGCGAAGAGGTTCTGATCCCGGGCATCTTCCAGCATATTGAACGCGCCGGTGTGCATTCGGGTGACAGTATGGCAATCTTCCCGTCTCCTCAACTGACCGACGCGCAGCGTGAAGAGATTGGACGCAGCGCCGCATTGATTGCGAAAGAAATGAAAGCATGCGGGCTGATTAACATCCAGCTTGTTATTGATACGGAAGGCACAATCTATGTACTCGAAGTGAATCCGCGTGCATCCCGTACCGTACCGATTGTCAGCAAGGTCACCGGTGTACCGATGGTGGCGCTGGCGACGCGGGCACAAATGGGCGAGAAGCTGAAAGATATGGGATACGGTACCGGCATTCTGCCGCGCATTCCGTTCTATGCCGTGAAAGGCCCGGTATTCTCCACAATTAAGCTGAATGGCGTCGACCCGGCGCTCGGACCGGAGATGAAATCGACCGGTGAGGTAATGGGCCGTGATAAAAACCTCGCTAAAGCGCTGTACAAAGGCCTGATTGCCTCAGGCATGAGCATTCCGACACACGGATCGCTGCTGGTAACCGTCGCAGACAAAGACAAGGAAGAAGCGCTTGATATTATCAAAGGCTTTAACCAGCTTGGATTTAAACTGCTCGCCACGGAAGGAACGGCACGTTACCTGGAAGACAAAGGAATGAAGGTAACCCGCGTCCGCAAAGTTAACGAAGCTTCGCCGAATATGCTCGATATTATCCGCAAAGGCGAAGCCAGCTTCGTCCTCAATACGCTGACCAAAGGCAAAACACCGGAACGTGACGGATTCCGCATCCGCCGTGAATCGGCGGAGAACGGTGTCGTCTGCCTGACATCGCTTGATACGGCGCGTGCGCTGCTGCGCGTACTTGACACCATCACGTTTGGGGCAGAGTCAATGCCACGATTTGAAGCGGTAAAGGAGGCGTATGTGCATGGATAAGGGCGTGGTGACCGTCGTATCCAACACGCAGGTGGCAGAACGGATTTTCCGTCTGGAAGTGGAAGGTGAACTGGTGGGCCGCATGACACGGCCCGGCCAGTTCATTCATGTGAAGTGCGGCACGGGCATCGATCCGCTGCTGCGCCGACCGATCAGCATCTGTGATGTGGATGCGGACCGCCAGAGACTTACGATGATATACCGGGCGGAAGGGCATGGAACGCGCGTATTGAGCGAATACGTACCGGGCCAGCCGCTCGATATTCTCGGTCCGCTTGGCCGGGGTTTTCCGGTTACAGAACGGCAGGACGGCGAGCATGCGTTGCTCGTCGGCGGCGGCATCGGTGTTCCGCCCCTGTACTACCTGGGCAAGGAACTAAAAAAGCGCGGGGTGCGCATCACATATGTCATCGGCTTTGGCACGGCTTCACAGGTATTCTTGGAACAAGAACTGGCTGAGTTGGGGGATGTGCATGTTGTGACAATGGATGGCACGGCCGGTGTAAAAGGGCTGGTTACCGATGTATTAACCGCAGATTACGGACTGGATGAGTCGGATTGGGATGTGCTGTATTCATGCGGCCCGCTCCCCATGCTGCGTGCCCTGCAGAATACGTACCAGGCCGCAGGCAAAGAAGGATACATTTCGCTTGAGCAGCGTATGGGCTGCGGCATCGGTGCGTGCCTGGCCTGTGTTTGCCCTGTGCAGGAGCTGGGAGAAGGCAAGAAATATCGAAAAATTTGCTCGGATGGCCCGGTCTTTACGTTCGGGGAGGTGCAACTGGTATGACGACATCAACATCAAACCGTCTGGCAGTCAATATCGCAGGAATTGAAATGAAAAATCCGGTCATGCCGGCGTCCGGCTGCTTCGGCTTCGGAAGGGAATATGCACAATTCTACGATTTAAACAAGCTGGGTGCCATCGCCGTAAAAGCGACCACAGTAGAAGAGCGCCAGGGGAATCCGACGCCGCGTGTGGCGGAAACACCCGGTGGTATGTTGAATGCAATCGGCCTTCAAAATCCGGGATTAGATGATGTGATGGCACATGAGCTACCATGGCTCGAACAGTTCACTGAGCTGCCAGTCATTGTCAACGTGGCGGGTACGGTAACGGAAGATTATGTGCGGGTGAGTGAGCGGATCGGCGAGGCGCCGAATGTGGCGGGCATTGAACTGAACATTTCTTGTCCAAACGTGAAATGTGGCGGAATTACATTCGGCACGGACCCGGACATTGCGGCGCAACTGACGGAGGAAATTAAGAAAGTCAGCAAGGTGCCTGTATTCGTTAAGCTATCTCCGAACGTCACCGACGTGGTTGCCATTGCAAAAGCGGTGGAAGCGGCGGGAGCGGACGGACTCAGCATGATTAATACGCTGCTCGGCATGCGAATCGACTTGAAAACGCGCCGTCCGGTGCTGGCCAATGGGTCAGGCGGCCTGTCGGGACCTGCGATTAAACCGGTGGCGATTCGCATGATTTATGAGGTCAGCCAGCAGGTCAACATTCCGATTATCGGCATGGGCGGCATTCAATCGGCGGATGATGTCATTGAGTTCTTCATGGCCGGTGCATCGGCGGTGGCGGTCGGTACGGCCAATTTCGTCGACCCGCTCATCTGTCCGGCAATCATTGAAGAACTGGAAGCAAAGCTTGATCAATACGGCGTCGAATCTATCGGAGAGCTGACGGGAGCGGGGTGGAAACGGTGAGTGAAATGAACGGACGAATTATGGTGGCGCTCGATTTTCCGGGCGCTGTGGAAGCGGACCACTGTGTCGGCATACTGGAAGGAACAGGTGTTTATGTTAAGATTGGCATGCAACTGTATTATGCGGCAGGACCGGATTACGTGCGGCAATTGAAAGAGAAAGGGTATTCGATTTTCCTCGATTTGAAAGTGCACGATATACCAAACACAGCCAGAGGCGCCATGCAGAGCATAGCCGGACTGGGTATCGATATGGTCAACGTTCATGCGGCAGGCGGCCGGAAGATGATGGAAGCGGCGCGCGAGGGTCTGGAAAAAGGGACCCCGGCCGGTGGAAAGCGCCCTCTCCTTATCGGTGTGACGCAACTGACCAGCACCACCCGGGAAATGATGAACGACGAACTGGGCATTGAGGGAAGTGTGGAAGAGTGTGTCGTCCGCTACGCGCGGCTGGTACAGCAGGCGGGCTTAGATGGAGTGGTGGCGTCGCCGAAGGAAGTGCCCCTGATTAAAGAAGCATGCGGCGCGTCATTTTTAACCGTTACGCCGGGCATTCGTCCGAAGGGAACGGATACGGGCGACCAGCATAGAATCACCACCCCTGAAGAAGCATTTAAGCTAGGGTCCGATTTTATCGTGATTGGCCGGGCGATTACGCAGGCGGCAAATCCGAAACAAGCGCTGCACGATATTTTAGAAGGAGTGAAGCAATATGCCAACTAATACAGATACAGCACGACAAATTGCGGAAAAGCTGCTGGAGATTGACGCCGTGGCCCTGCGTCCGAATGAGCCGTTCACTTGGACATCAGGCATCAAAAGTCCGATTTACTGCGATAATCGAATGACAATGTCCTATCCTGAAGTGCGCCGTTTGATATGCCGCACCTTCGCTTCGCTCATTCGTGAAAAATATTCAGAGGCGCAGGTAATTGCCGGAACGGCGACAGCGGGTATTCCGCATGCCGCATGGCTGGCTGATGAGTTGAATCTGCCGATGGCCTATGTGCGCTCGAAGCCGAAGGGACACGGCAAAGGCAATCAGATTGAAGGCAAACTCGAAGCCGGAGCTAAAGTTATTGTCATTGAAGATTTGATTTCAACCGGTGGAAGCTCCATTGAAGCTGCACGAGCAGTACAGGAAGCAGGAGGAGAGGTGCTGGCAGTACTGGCAATCTTCTCTTACCAATTTCCGGCCGCAGAGCAGGCATTTGTAGAAGCGGGCTTTCCGTTTGAGACGCTCAGCAACTATACCGCGCTGCTCGATGTCGCCCAAGAGAAAGGCGCCATCCGCCCGGAACAGCTTGACACGTTAAGAGCCTGGCGGGAAAACCCACGCGAATATAAAGGATAGTAGATAGAATCTGTAGGCTTAGGTTTAGCTATTAGATAAAAACGAAATTCAGGATGAGAAAACCATTCAGCAAATCCAGATAGAGATAAACGAAATTGACAGGCTTCTAAAAAAGCTGGAGGATGAATGGAAGTGATAAACGAGTATAGCGAACGGTAAAAAAGCGGACCTCCAATAGTTAAGGAAGTCCACTTTTTTGTTGCTGATTTACAGGATCGATATAGGCAGGCACAATCCGATAGCGGGCCAGTAGATGGTAGGCTTTCTGGGCCGCGCGCGGGAAGTAGCGAATCTCCTGTACATCGATACCTTTAAGTCGGAATAGGGCGATACCATATCCAGCCAGGCTGAACACCGCGATCACAGCCGATTCGATACCGAAGAACAGAAACGCAGGCATAGATACTAAAGGCTGTACTTTAAACCCGGCCCACACAATCGTAAGTCCGATAGCGCAGAGCAGCAGGGATGAGAGCAGGAAACCGCGCCACTTCTCACCGAGAATCGTCAGGCGCGTATAACGGTTAATTGCCCGCAGATTCAGTGCCATTACTACGATAAAGCAGAACGAGGTCGCCATGATGATGCCATAAATACCGAACAGCGGCGCGAGGGCATAGTTGCCGCCCCATTTAACGAGAATCCCTACCGCTACATGCCGCATGGGCAAATCGGTTCGTCCCAATCCCTGCAGGATGCCGGACGATGTCATCATGAGAATCTGAAATATCGTGCCGAAGCATAAGAATGCGATAATCCAGGCCGCTTTCGTATACGTGGCTTCCGTATTGCTGAATAGAAAGCCGTTCACCGGATAGGCAGCCACAGTAAGATAGAGTGCGGCCGGAACACCGGTAATGAGCGCCACTCTAAGCGCCATAGAACTCATGCGCTGCACTTCCCGCTCATCGCGGCGTGAATGTGCTGACGAGACGACCGGAATAATCGAAGAGCTGAGCGCAATGGCGAGAATAATCGGCAGACCGGCCAGCGACTGCGCGCTGCCGCCGAGAATGCCAAGCGTATCCATCGCCTCTTTATAGGTATGGAGCTGCTCGGTGAAAAAACGGACCGGTACAGCCGGAACGTTTGTATTTTCGGCATATTCAAACGGTCCGAGTATTTTGTTTCCTACCTTGACGTCCGAGCCGAGTGTCAGTGTTTCTTTGACCGGACCGCGCTCATAGAATACGCGTTTTTTATCCGGCTCCCATGTTAATTTGGCACCCATCGCCTGGCTGACCGCCTCAAGTGGCACCATGGTGGTATTGTTATTGTGCAGGTACGGTGCCACCGGCAGGACAATTTCTTTATCTCCGATGGTCGCTTCCTTGTGACCTACCGCGAAAGAAACCCGCTCTTCCTGCGGTGTCAACAGGCGCAGCGATGTCGAAGTATCAATGAAGTAGATGAGCGGGACCGCGAGCGCCGACAGCGTAATCGGCAGCGACAGCCGGATCATCTTGCTGTAAATTTGCCGGTATGTCAGTTTTGTGTGCGATTTTTGCGAAGCAAGCTGTTTCTTTTGTTCAGCCCGCCGTTTTTTATAAAAGTATATCATGACGCCGCATGCGGCGATGCTGCCGGTTACCGCGCCGAACGAGGCACCGGCTACGGCCACATCTTTGTTATAGCCCCAATGGAGGAGAATGAGCGGCAGCGCTACCGCCGTCGCTACACGCAAAATTTGCTCCATAATCTGCGACAGTCCGGTCGGCTGCATGAATTGCAGACCCTGGAAGTATCCGCGCATGATGGCGATAAGCGGGAACAAGAGCATGGCCGGCGCGATGGCGCGGATGGCCAGATCCGCCTGCGGCGCCAGTGCGTATTCGGCATAGTATGGAGCAATGATCATCATGAACGCGAACATAATAAAGCCGGTTACGAGCGCGAAATTGCGGGCCGCCTTGTAAGTCTGGTAGGCTTCATGGTACTTGCCAATCGCCGTATATTCCGAGATTTGTTTGCTCAGTGCGCTCGGCACCCCAAGGGTGGCGATGATGAGCAGCATGCTGTAGATGTTATACGAGATGGTATAAAGCGTCATCCCGTCATTACCCATAATATGCTGAAGCGGGACGCGCTGCCCGACGCCGAGCACGCGCGAGATGATCGCCGCCAGCGTTAGTATGAGCGTGCCTTTCAAAAACGAATTTTTTGACATCCTTCATTCCTCAAGACGTTGTGGTTTTAGTTTTTGTAAGCGCCTGGATGATTTCATCATCTAGTGTCACGAACAGCGTTTTTTGCTGTTCATAGATAACGAATCCGGGTTTGGCGCCCTTCGGTTTTTTAACATGACGAACAAGCGTATAATCGACCGGTACCTGGCTGGACTGGCGGGCTTTGCTGTAGTAAACGGCCAGCATTGCCGCTTCCCTTAACGTTCTCTCGCTGAAATTATCGCCGCGGATGACTACATGGGAGCCCGGAATGTCTTTTGTATGCAGCCACGTATCATTCGGACTTGCCAGCCGGTTGGTCAGATAATCGTTTTGTTTATTGTTTTTGCCGACATAGATGACGGCGCCTTCGCTTGATGTGTAGCGTTCAAGCACCGGATTTTTCGGCTTTCCCTTTTTTATTTTGCCCGGCCTTGCGCGCAGGTAGCCCTGCTCGGTCAGCTCTTCGCGGATATCTTCAATGTCCGCGAGGCCGGCATTCTCGATCTGCTGCAGCACGGTATCGAGATAGCGTACTTCTTCTTCCGCCGCAGCAATCTGGTCATCGACGACGGCCAGGCTGTTCTTCGCCTTCGTATACCGCTTGAAATAGGCTTGCGCGTTTTCGGCCGGTGTAAGCGCCGGATCAAGCGGAATGTTGACGAGCGGGGCTTCTTCCTCGTAGTAGTTTACCACGTTTGCCTCAGTTTGGCCTCTGGTAATTTGATAGATATTCGCCGTAATTAGTTCACCGTAGATTTGGTAGATGCGGGCATCTTCCGCCTGACGTTTCGTATCAAGTAGTTTCTCGATTTTTTTCTCGTTTTTATTCCGTTCATTAGCAACCAGGCGGGCCAGGTCATGTACGCGCTGCTTAACCGCATCCCGTTCCGCTTTGCCGTGATAGAACGCCTCGAGGCATTCGCTTACCCCGGTAAACGTCTCGCTGCTTTCCGCCGATAAGTGTGTTAAAGCCACGACGGAAAAATGCTCTTTATTTTCCGTACGCACAAGCACAGGAATATAATCGTGACGGCGTGCAGCCTCCATTATTTCAGTGAAAGAGGTCCAAAGCGCTTCCCGTGTCGGCAGACCGGCACGGTGGACAATCTCGTTTGCAATAAGCGGGCTGATGCCTTCGAATGAGCCAACAATTTGCTTGGCGATTTTTCCTTCATTGAACTGAATACGACGTATGAAATCATCTTTAGTCGCCGTCAGCGGATTAAGTTTATTCTGCGGCGGCGGAGCTACGTACGGACGGCCCGGCAGGATGACCCGGTAGCGGCTTACGGCCGGTGTAACATGGTGCAGTCCGTCATGAATAAGGCCGTTCTGCGGGTCCATGAGAATCAGATTGCTGTGCCGCCCCATAATCTCGAGGACGATCCGCTTTGTCCGATCATCGCCGAGCTCGTCGCGTCCGCGGATATCAATATGGATGATCCTTTAATAGCGCCCTCGCAGTATTTGCGGAGCAGCATGCAGAACATTGGAGCCTCCAGCGGATTTTGGTAGCTTGCGTTTGTCATATGTATGCGCGGAAAGCTCAGGCTTGCCGAGAGAAGCAGGCGTACATTGCCCCTCCGCGTCCGTACTTGCATAACAATCTCTGTATCTGTCGGTTGATAAATTTTCATAATTCGCCCGGTAGCGAGCCTTTCATTCAGCTCATGAGCGACCGCGCGTGTCACAATTCCGTCGAATGCCATAGGTATCTCACCTTTCTACTACAATAGAAACAGTATAGTATCAAATCATAAACAATGTAAACCTTGGTAAATCAAGGTTTTCGTCGTATGTCCTTACTACGGAAAGGTGAATTGACCACATTTTGACCACATTATGATCTTTGAGATGCATTTTTTAGCGCCGCGTCAAAGTTTTTTGCCAGGTTTTCCTGCATGCTCGGTAATACATGAGAATACGTTCCGAGCGTAATTGAGATATCTGCATGCCCCAATCGTCCGCATACAACTTTTGGATTTTCTCCC
>NZ_DFMZ01000089.1:0-13421 GCF_002375825.1 Aneurinibacillus sp. UBA3580 | reverse complement strand
ATTTCATTCTGCGAAAGTTGAGTTACTTAGCTCGAATATTCGAAAAATGGGAACGCATCCAGGGAGATGTAACCTATACAGGATGGGCAGCATCTCGTTGGATATTTACTAAACTTATGAGCATCCTCATACTCAATCATCTTAAAAATTGGGCAGAGTTAGCGCCTGAACTTGCACAGAAAAGAATTCTAAACCCATCGATTCATTTTGATTATAAAATTTTAAAGCAACTACATCGTAATTTTGTTAGCATCATGAGAAGGAGTAGTTTCTTGTCGTCCGACAACACTTGGAGCGGGGAGTTAGTGGTACATCTGGATTTTTATTAGTTAACATAATATATATTATCGGACGTAAGGAAAATATTTCTCATAAATTAAGATTTATTGATATTTTGAGATAAAAAAGATGAAAATAAAAAAGCCGGCAAAAATTTATTTTACTGGCTTTTTTACCGTTCGTTTATGACTCGATCTCCGCAGTATGTATCTCAAGCATATGTTCTGTAAGTTGTTCACGAATCTGTTGTGGGATTGGCTCTGATTTCTGTTCGGCAAGATTAAAGTTTACATAGGTTGTCCGGCTCTTTGCGCACAGCTTGTCATTCTGATGCATCTCTTCATGCAGAACCAAACTCGAATTGCCGATTTTTTGCACCCATATACGAACTTCAACTTCTTTTCCGTAATAGATTTGGCTCACATAATCGATGCTTGTATTAACAATAACGAGCTTCCAGTTGGCGAATGACAAATCAGGCGTAAATATTTTAAAAAGCTCATTCCGTCCGGCCTCAAACCATACCGGAACCGTTGTGTTATTGATATGGCCTACACCGTCTGTTTCCGATACGCGTGGTTGGATGATGGTTTTGAACATTTTCTCCCTCCTGGCAAATAAATTACGAAACCTCTATTCAAACAGCAAACGAAAACGCTTTCCTATCATCATATAACTATCTTTATATCATTACTATATATGAACATATGACTAGCATTATGACTTTCCAGCCGCAACCCAGACATGAAAAATCGGTCACCAACGGTTTTCTTTTTTTGCAGTTTTACCGCAGAAGGCAGAAGGCCCTTTTTATGCGCTAGCCCATATGATGCTTATGCATCCAGAGGACACCAGACTTGATAACGTTTGGAACTTTACCCAATAAGATGTTGTCATTCACAAGTCCAAATCCGGTTTTCTTGCCCAGATAACCAAGCACGCCTTTTAGTTTAATCGGCTCCGGCCGGTATTCATGTCCCTTCCACACAGATATAAAGTATTCGCCGAGCTGCTTGCCCTGGATGTGCGCCAACTGTGCACTAGGTGCAAATTCCGAACTTGCACAGTCGCCGACAACGAATATATCATTGTAATACGGCAGTTCGTAATTTTCTTTCACCACAATTCGGTTCATGCGATCCGCATTACTGTAGGCAAGCAGCGGATTGGAGAGCGGATTCGGCATGATCCCCGCCGTCCACACACATACGTCGTATGGCAGCGCCGTGCGATCCGGACCGTAATAAACGGCTTTGTCGTCTACCATCGTCACGCTGACGTTGGTCAGCACCTCCACTCCGTGGTCATCCAAGTACTGTCGTACGTATTTATGGATGCGGTCCGGCAGCGTGGATAGCACCTCTTCCGAACGCTCAAGAAGCGTAATATTTAACTCTCGATGCTGCTCGCTTAAATCACTGGAAAATTCTACGCCCGAAAGCCCCCCACCGATAATAACAACCCGGCTTGCGGGCGGCAGGTTATCGATTTTCGCGCGTGTCTTCATCGCCTTGGAAAAAGATTGAATGCTTTCTGTGTATTCTTCTGCCCACGGTACGTTGAAATGGTTATCTACGCACCCCAGCGCCACGATCAACTGATCGAACCGGACTTCCTGCTGCTTGCAGATGACTTTATGGAAAGAAATCTGAATTTCTTCGATTTCGTCCTGGATATAATCGACCTGGCTATGTACAGGAAAAGCCGCCTTCACTTTGTTTTCGTTTAGCGATCCGCTGGCCAGCGCATAATATTCAGGTTTAATGGTATGGTGCGGAAGCCTGTCGATGACCGTAATTCGGACATCAGGCGGAATGTGCGGTAGCACTGTGTTTAAAAACGAGATGCCCCCGTACCCGGCTCCTAAGAGAACGATGTTTTTACTCATGACGCCTGCTTTTCCCCTTTCTTTCGCCTTTGCCGACTTCTTTACACTTTTTCATTTTTATCATACCTTCTACAGGCCTGCTTCTCAACAAAAAACACGTAACAAAACAAGAAAAGCAGCCAAACAAGCTGCTTACTTCTTCATTCCATTAAGAAACACCTCGACAAAGATGCACGCGACTTCGTTATCGAGCACCGGCCCTTCCGGTTTGAACCACATATAGCTCCAGTTGCAGGCACCGAGCACGGCGAACGTCATCATGTCCGCCGGCAAATCGTCGCGAAATTCGCCGTTTGCGATTCCTTGTTCAATCAAATATTGAAAATTGAAACGAAATTGATCGCGCTTGGCCAAAATCTTATTAAGAAAATCGCCTTTTACGTTGATAAGTTCGCGAAAAAAAATGCGGGCGCTTGCCCCGTGCGATTCAATCTGGTGAATCAGCATGTAAACGACATCAAACAGTTTCTCCTTCCACGATTTATCAGAATGGTCGATAATGCGGCGCTGCTGCTCAAGAATGTTATCAATATACTGCAGGTGAATTTGCATCAACAACTGTTCTTTGCTGGTGAAGTAGTAATAGAAAGTACCTTTTGTCACACCCAGCATATTTACGATGTCTTGGATGGACGTCTCGCTGAATCCGTTCTTTTCAAAAAGAGCGATGCTCTGCTGAAGAATTTTGTCTTTCATCATTTTTGCACAAGAGACCCCCACTTCTATATTTCTCCCACCCGCCGGGTCTGATGATACACCGTTATTTGCCCGCTCTATTCCATTCGGCTTCCTGCAGTTTGCGCCAGAGAATCTTTCCGCTGCCCGACACCGGGAGCGCCTCGACAAATTCTATAATGCGGGGATACTTGTAGGCCGCCATATGCTCCTGTGCCCAATCGATAATCTCGCTCTCATCTACCAGACCGCGCTTGTCTTCGTGCAGAACGACATATGCTTTAATTTCTTCGCCTTTCCGCTCATCCGGCACGCCGATAACGCAGGCTTGCTGGATAGCCGGGTGTTTGTACAGAATCGATTCCACTTCGGATGGCCATACTTTAAAACCGGAGGCGTTAATCATACGTTTGACGCGGTCGACGATAAAGAAATAGCCCTCTTCGTCATAGCGCGCAATGTCGCCGGTACGGAAAAAGCGTTTGCCGTCAAGTTCAATGAAAGCGCTCTCGTTTTCTTCCGGACGTTGCCAGTAACCCTCGAACACCTGCGGGCCGTTCACGATAATTTCGCCTTCCTCATTCGGACCTCTCTCTTCCAATGTCTCCGGATCGATAATCCGTGCGTCAACATCGAATGCCGGTACGCCTAAACACTGTAGTTTCGGGCGATCTATCGGGTTAAAATGTGTCTGCGCCATGGTCTCGGAGAGTCCGTACCCCTCCGCGAAGCGAATGCCGGTCACCTGATACAGTTTCTCGCCTACCGCTTCCGGCAGCGGCGCACCACCTCCGTTGATCACCTCAAGCGAACTGATGTCGTAGTCACCCAGGCGCGGGTTTGCTAGAAAATCAACCACCATCGTGCTAATCACGGTCCAGTGTGTGCACCGGTGTCGCTCAATCAGCAGTGCCGCCGTATTGCGATCCCACCGTGTCATGACGACCATGGTGGCGCCGATATAGATAGGTGCGTGCATGCTGTGGACCATGCCGGTAACATGAAACAGCGGCAGAGTCGTCAGCACCGTGGTCTCGGGACTCATCGGACTCCAGAAAGCGGTAGATACGATATTGGCCTGTACCGATTTGTGCGTATGCATGCAGCCCTTCGGTTTGCCTGTCGTACCGGATGTGTATGGGAGTACGGCCAGATCCCGTGCGCTTGTTTCGGGGAAAGGGCCTGCCTTTACTTCAAGTGCCATGGCCTCTGTCCACGGTGTCACATGCGGTGAAGACACAATCATACGCGGCGCTTTGACTATGTTCGGCACTTCCTCCGCCGTGCTGGCGCAGTAATCGGAATAAGTAGCGAGGATCAAACGTTCGAGACTGCTTGACGCAAGCAGCGGGGTGATTCGTTCATACAGTTCCTGGCTGACGAAGCCTGTGCGAATCTCGCCGTCTTCAATGTAGTGGGCAAGCTCCTCTGTAATATTCATCGGATTGATCGGAACGACCACGCCGCCGGCCCGCAGGATGGCATAGTAGGCGATCATAAATTGCGGACTGTTCTGCATGTACAAGAGCAACCGGTCCCCTTTTTTGACGCCAATATGAAGCAGGTATGCCGCCATGCGATTTACTTCTTCCAGCAGCGTACGGTAGGAAAAGGAGGTGCCATAATAAAGAATGGCGGTTTTATCAGGGTAGCGGCGGGCAGTGACTTCCAAATTATCGACAATTGTCGTTTTCGGGACCGAAAGTGTCGTCGGAATGCGTGTTGGCCAGTGGGCAAAGTGGGCGCGTACCATCATTAAATTCCTCCTCATCGTCCGTAGTACCCTCTCATTTCATGGAACATTAAGCTTCTTTCATATAGTTTTTAAATAATTCAATCTATTAAACAGATGTTTACCTTTCGTTTCGGCTACATGGCTGACATGCCGCCATCGACGACCACTACAGCTCCGGTCACATAATTAGAAGCATCGGATGCTAGGAACACAGCGCTTCCTTTTAAATCATACTCGGTACCATATCGTTTGAGCGGAGTATGGTTAAGAATATGTTCTCCGTTGTGCTCCAAGAGTTCTCTGGTCATTTTAGTCGGGAAAAATCCCGGAGCGATCGCATTGACGTTGATGTTATGGATCCCCCATTTTACTGCCAAATCTTTTGTGAATGAAATCACGGCCCCTTTGCTCGCGCTGTATCCTATCGCGTCCATAAAGCGCGGATCGGTACCGACCAATCCGGCGACAGAGGCGACATTGATGATTTTGCCGGCGTTTTGATTTATCATCACCCGGCCTACAGCCTGTGACATGAGAAATGTACCGGTCACGTTAATATCCATTACCTTGTTCCATGCATCTAACGGCATATCAATCGCAGGCGTACCCCAGGAGGCACCGCTGTTGTTGACGAGAATGTCGATACGGCCGAAGCGTTCCATCGTCTGATCGACCACCCGCTGCACTTCTTCCGGATTTCGTACATCACATGGCAAGGCGAGGCACTGCCCCCCCGTCTCCTTTTGAATCCGCTCGGCCGTTTCCTCGCAGGCTTCTACCCGGCGTGAGCACAGGACAAGATTAGCCCCCGCTTCGGCGAATCCTTCCGCAATCTGTGCACCCAAACCCCGGCCCCCGCCGGTTACAATGGCCGTTTTCCCCGTTAAATCAAACAATTGTTGTATGTTCATGTCACACGCTCCCATTCCTGGTTTTATCGTTGGTTCCTGGTTTTATACGGTCAGTGGGTTCAAGTCTTTGTATTTCTTCAGCTCCATTTTTGCAATCGCTGCTTTGTGCACTTCGTCAGGGCCATCGGCCAAACGAAGCGTGCGTGCGTTCGCCCAGTGTGCGGCCAAAGGAAAATCATCGGAGACACCCGCAGCGCCAAGCGCCTGAATCGCCCGATCCAGCACCTGCAGGGCCATATTGGGAGCGACCACTTTAATCATCGCAATCTCTGCTTTAGCCACTTTATTTCCGACCGTGTCCATCATATAAGCCGCTTTAAGCGTTAGCAGGCGGGCCTGTTCGATTTCAATGCGGGAAGTGGCAATCCAATCCTGAATAACGCCCTGCTGTGCCAAGGTTTTGCCGAACGCAATGCGTTGTTGAACGCGCTTACATAATTCTTCAAGCGCACGTTCCGCGGCTCCAATAAGACGCATGCAGTGATGAATACGTCCCGGTCCCAGTCTCCCTTGAGCAATGGCAAATCCTTTGCCTTCTTCCCAGATAATCGAGTCGGCCGGTACACGCACATGATCGTAGTCAATCTCTGCGTGGCCGTGCGGGGCATGATCATACCCGAATACCGGCAGTGTGCGTGTAATGTTCACACCCGGTGTATCCAACGGTATGAGAATCATCGACTGCTGTTCATGACGCGGTGCACTCGGATCCGTCTTGCCCATCACAATTGCAATCTTGCAGCGTGGATCCCCCGCGCCGGAAGACCACCATTTTCGTCCGGTCACGACATAGTCCCCGCCATCCCGCTCGATAGACGCCTCAATATTGGTTGCATCCGAGGAGGCGACGTCCGGCTCGGTCATCGAAAAGCAGGAACGAATCTCGCCTTCAAGGAGCGGGATCAGCCATTTGTCCTTCTGCTCCTGTGTGCCATAGCGGACAAGCACTTCCATATTGCCGGTGTCGGGAGCCGCGCAGTTGAACACTTCCGGTGCGATAAAAGAGCGGCCCATGATTTCGCACAGCGGGGCATATTCCAGATTGGTTAGGCCTGCACCATATTCGCTGTCCGGCAGAAACAAATTCCATAACCCGGCTTTTTTGGCCTGCTGCTTCATCTCTTCCATAATAGGGGGAATAGTCCAGCGGCTGTCGGCTTGATTTAGCTGTTCTTCATACGTTTTTTCGTTCGGATAGACAATTTCATTCATAAATTCAATAAGCGAGCTGCGTAGCTTCTGCACTTTCTCGGAGTAATCGAAATTCATAACCATCCTCCTTTAGCTAGCATACTGACCGGATAGTATGTTATATGTAAATTTTAACATTAATATAATCTATATTTTCTAAAAATTCAATATAATAATGTGTTTTGTTTTCTGTATAGCGTATGAATAAAAAAATGACATAGAACAATCAACAAATCTTATTTGATACTGGAATCGTAAACATGAAAAAAGGAAAGGGGAAGGAAGAAAGTGCTTTATAACAAAAAATAAGAAAGTGGACAACATTTCTGCGCGGAACGATTTTTGACGTTCCGCGCAGAAATGAGTGCATAATTCTTTTAAAAAACAAGAGGTCAAATTTAGAAGAATCGTTTTGCGCCATAGTATTGATAGTTTTTAAAATACCAGTCAAGGTTGTCGATGCGAACGTTTTTGGATGCGGCATGCGCCATTTGGTTGTTGCCTATGTATATCCCGACATGGGTAATCATGCCTTTTTTCTCCGAATCGAAGAACAGCAAATCACCCGGCTTTAAATCTCCTTCTTCTACACTTTGTCCTGCATCAAATTGCGCTTGCGAGGTACGCGGCAGCGTAATGCCGATGGAATTAAATACATATGAAGTAAAGCCGCTGCAATCAAAGCCTTCCGGGGTCATGCCTCCCCACTTGTACGGAACGTTCAGCAAATTGTTGATGACTGCATTCATTTGAGACGGATCGGGCGTTCTCGTCTCTTCTCTCGAAACCTTTGTCATTTGATTCTGCGTAACAGCTATTGCCGGTTTCTTTACCGACGGCTTGCTTGTTTGTGTTGTCTTTGATGTAGCCGGAGCGGCATTCGTTTTTGCTGGTTGGACAGATAATACCGTTGCACTGCGTTTGGTCGTATTCGCCGCTATGTGCTGGGTAGCAACCTTGGGCTGCGTTGTACTTTCGCCGCGGGACGCCGGTTTGGCTCCCGGTATGTTTAGGACTTGTCCCACTTTGATAACATCGTTGCTCAATTTGTTTGCCTTCTTAATTTCGTCGATGGAGACGCCAAATTGTTTGCTGACTTTAAACAGGGTATCCTCTTTGCTCACGGTATACGAAGCGGCGGATACCGGGGTTGCGATGACCATGGATAAGAGAGCGGCCAATGCTAGCTTTTTCATTTTCTTCACCATCCCACACAATTGTCCGTTTTCTTTCTCATAGCATGCTGATTGTTTTGATAGATTCCTATTAGGAGGTATGTATCGATACACAACTTTGGTTACGCTTTTATTCTAGCTTTAATTTCTATTCATTGGTATTGTTTTTTTCGACACACAATAGATTAAGGCCCAATATACTAGTACAAATTTCCTTTTTATTCGACAAAAATAATCCAGAGACTCTATTAAAGCTGAAGAAGAGAGCGTAAATGTAGAAAAAGGCGAACGCCTTTTTCTTCCCTGAATCTCATTTTCTCTTCCCCTTCCTTCTTCTTTCTTCGTGATTTTCACAGAAAAAGGGCGAATCACCGCGCTGGCGATCCACCCCTATCATACTGCTAGCTTTACATTCGTATTCGTTACTTTACCAGTTGTCCCCGTGTCACCCCAAGCTGGTTCGTCGCTTTAAGGGAGCGCCAGACACTTGTGCCGGTTCTCTCTCCGTTCAGCGCTTCACGGTACAGGCGCAGAACCTCCTGCACTTTATCGCTGTCTTCCTCTAAAAATTCGACGCGATACTCCCGCACGCCAAGCTCCAGGAAGTTCGAAATGTATTCGGCGCCCGATTGCTCGATCGCATTATATACTGTGTTTCGGCAGCCGATGTCGACGCGGACCGGATGCGACATGCCGATGCGATCCTGCAGGGACACCCGGTGGCTTTCGCATGGACGCCCGCAGTTGGTATAATCCGTCCCTTCGCTTAAAAACGTACAGTATACGCAATGTTCGGTATGGAACATGGGCAAGTGCTGATGAATCACCAGCTCAATGCGCTCTGTCGGCGACACCCGCAGCATATCTACCATCTGCTGAATGTTCAGATCATATGACGGTGTTACTTTCGTAAGGCCGTGTTCGAGGAACAACTCCACCGCTTTGTGATTGGCGATATTCAGGGAGAAATCCCCGAACAGCGGAAGTGTCACACCCGCTTGTTTGAAATACTGCAGCGCACCGGTATTGCGAACGAGAATCGCATCCGGCTTCGCTTTCAGGATACCGTTTAACACGCCCTGCTCGCCCGGCATGTGGATGCGCGGTGTGGCCAGTGCAATACGTTTGCCGTGCTGGCGTGCTGCCGCCACAGCTTCCGGGTAGTCGCGAGTAAATTCAAAATCAGCATAGATATAGTCTACATCCGTCTGTGCGGACGCGTGTATCTGCTCCATTGTACGGCACAGCGAGATGAGTTTCGGTGCTTCCGCTGCTGCACGGCTTGCTTTCGTACGGATATGAAGTGCCTCACGTTCTTTTGGTTCCCGTCGGATATACGTGCGCGGCTGTTCACGAAGCGCCATGAGCCGCTCGACCGCTTCACGGCGCATCCGGTTCAACTCTTTCACCGGAACAATTACATCGCCTTCAAGTGACAGTTCCAACTCGCGCAGCTCGTAAATTGTGCCGCCGAGGCGTCCCCATTGTTCATACAAATAGTCGCCGTTCAGCGGACGTTTCATCGCCTGCTCAAGATTTACTTCAGAGACAACCGTTACCTCGCCGCCGGTTTTATCATCGCGCCAGATGGATACCAGCGGATTGTCTGCGCTGCCGGTAACGCGCACAGAGAGCGGGAACGGACGGTATGGACGGTCATGCTCGAACGTCTTGCGCAGTCTGCGATCAAGTTCCGGATCGCTTGTTTTCCAAATCTTATCGCCGACATGCACACGGCTAAGCTTGACATCGTGGCGCCCCGGAACAATTTCAATGAGACCGTCCTGTACTTCGCCCTCGATTTTCCGTCCCTTTCTGCGCAAGTCGTAGACGCGCCCGCCTTCCTCCTTTTCCTGCGGGTTGCCTGCATCAAACACGATGCCGTCTCCGCGCTTCAGTGGAGCTTCCAACTCGCACAGCACCGCATCTTTCAGCACTTTTTTCACCGTGCCCAGATACACGCCGCGGCTTTTCGGGAACGTACCGTCCACCAGCTTCTTATTATTGGTTCCTTCCAGGAATCCGTGCGTAAATCCGCGGCTAAAGCTTTGCTGCAGCTCGCGCATATCCGCGGCAGATGGCTCGTACTCATTCCCCTCAAAGTATTCATCAATTGCTTTACGGTACTTACTAACCACGTTGGCCACGTACTCCGGAGATTTCAGGCGCCCTTCGATTTTAAACGATGTTACCCCCGCTTCAATCAATTCCGGAATCAAATCGATGGCCGCCAGATCTTTTGGAGATAATAAATAGGCGATGTTACCCATCTCTTTTTGAACGCCATCGACAATCAAATCATACGGCAAACGACAGGCCTGCGCGCATTCGCCTCGGTTTGCGGAACGGCCGCCCCACATCTCCGAAGTCAGGCATTGGCCGGAATAGGAGACGCACAGCGCGCCGTGCACAAATACTTCAAGCGGCGTATCCGTCTTGCTGGCAATCGTTTTAATGTGTTTTAAATTGTTTTCACGGCCTAATACAACAACTTCAAGGCCGTATTGTTTCATAAATTCAACTGCTTCCGGTGACGTAATCGTCATCTGGGTTGACCCGTGAATGGGGAAGTCGGGGGATATCTCGCGAATTAGCTTTACAAGCCCCATGTCCTGCACGATCACGGCGTCCACGCCTGCGTCGATACAAGCGTCTACCAATTCCCGTGCTTCTTCCATTTCGTCTTCGAATACTAGAATATTGAACGTCAAAAAACCTTTAACACCATATTTATGAAGATACGCCATAATCTCCGGCAGCTCGTCCATCCGAAAGTTGTCCGCTCTTGCCCGGGCGTTAAACTTCTCGACTCCGAAGAAAACCGCATCCGCGCCATTCGCCACCGCCGCTCTGAGACATTCCCAGTTCCCGGCGGGCGCCAGCAGTTCCACCATTTCTCTTGTGATTGCGGTCACTCGCCTCATCCCTTCTGTTATTTTGCGTTGCTCAAACTATTACTATACTCTATTTTTCTCATTTTCACCATCATTGTACGCTCAAATTCCTGTTTTTCCAGCAAAAAGCGCCCGGCTCTTGACGATAGGCACGGGCGCAATGAATCCGGCAGGTTTTTGAAGTCGGACGCTTATTATGCTTTTTCGTCTTTCGCGAGCGTCTCCATGTATTCACGATAGCGGCGGTGGACGGTGGCGCGGGATGCCTCATAACCCAACCCTCGCAAGGTTAAGGAAATTTCTTCAAATGTGAGCTTTTTGCGCCGCAGCTTTATAATTTCTTCCATCGGCAGATCGTTGCGCCTGCGTCCGCCTTGATCGGTATTTTTCAAATTCTGTTCAGGACGAAATCCTTCCGCGATGGCACGCCGCATCCCGCGCGAAATTTTATGGTTGGTCAGCCGGCGCTGATACTCTTCCACGACTGCGAGAATCTCAAGCACCATGCCCTCCATCTCACTTATCTGCAGCTCGCCCTGGTTGTCAAGAGAAATCACTTTTCCGCCTAACTTGCGAATTTGATGCAGGAGTGCGATTTTGCTGTTGCCGCGACCCAACCGAGATTCATCCTGAATGACGATAGCCTCTATATCTCCATCCGACATCGCCTCGAGCAAAGCGATGAGCCCCGGTCGTTCCAAATCAAATCCGCTTTCCTGCTCAGAAATCGCATGGATGACGGTCCATCCGTTTTGCAACGCATACTGTCGCAATTCTTCCATCTGCCGCTGTAAGCTTGTCTCCTGCTCTTTGCGTTCGGTGCTTACCCTTGCGTATAATCCTACCTTCATTCTCTCAGCCCCATTCCCTTGTATACGGACAAAACCCTCCGGGCGCGGGGAGGGTTTTAGTTAATGTTTATATTTTTTCTTCCTTTGCAGCGGTCCAAGTTCGTGTCCTTCTTCATCGACTAAACGAATGGAATCGAGATTGGCCTTCAGGGATCCGCGAACCGCCTGGATGTATTCATTACGCAGCGCCGTCTGTTCCGCTTTCTCTTTCTCCGTCAATCCGGTGCGTTTCGACTTGGCTGCCAGCTCGTTAATTCGTCTAATTTTCTCTTCGGTAACCATGCCGGCTGGAGTCTCCTCTCTATAAGTAAAATGTTCTCCTATTATAGCACGATTTACTTAAATGATAAACTTTTTGTCTATTCAATCGGGATAGTGAGATGATCGCCTGGCTGTACAATGGCGGACTTCAAATCGTTCGCCCGTTGAATATAGAAGAGCAACTCGTTAATGGACATGTCCGCCTGCTCATTATACCGGTCAGCGATAGCCCAGAGCGTATCGCCCGGTTCCACAACCACTTCTATGCCCTGCGGCTCGGCCGCGTTACTGACTCCGATTGATGCGAACACCAGATTCGCCATGCTGAGGATAGCCATCCCAATTATAATTCCAATAAGCAACGATTTCTTGTTCAAACCAGTATCCCCCTTTAACCGTCTTTACGCTGATAATGAAGTGTATGCTTGTCTATGTATGTTAGAACCAAAACAAAATAAGAACGTTCGTTCTTCTTTATAATATTTCGAACAGGCGTTCCTGTCAATAAAAAATTAGAACTTATGTTTGTATCCCGGAACAAATGTTGGTATAATAAATTCAACAAAAGATTCCATAGAATGGGGTGTGTTGGTATGAAAAAGCTGTCCAGCCGTCAGCTCGCCATCCTGGATTACATAAAGAAAGAAGTAAAGGAGAAAGGCTATCCGCCTTCCGTGCGGGAAATCGGGGAAGCGGTAGGCCTTGCTTCCAGCTCTACGGTGCACGGCCATCTGGCCCGCCTGGAGAAGAAGGGATTGATTCGCCGGGACCCGACCAAGCCACGCGCCATTGAGGTTTTAGACGGTGAACGGGGCGGTGCCGCTGCGCTTGAGACGGTAAGAACGGTTACAGTGCCGGTGATGGGGAAAGTTACGGCCGGTATGCCGATTACAGCCGTGGAAAACATCGAAGAATATTTCGTGCTTCCGGAGAATATAGTGGGCAACGACACCGTTTATATGCTGCGCATTCAAGGGGAAAGTATGATTGATGCCGGCATCCTCGACGGAGATTATGTCATTGTCCGCCAGCAGCAAACCGCCAACAACGGGGACATTGTCGTTGCGATGACGGAAGAAGACGAAGCCACGGTAAAGCGTTTCTTCAAAGAAAAAAATCACATTCGCCTGCAGCCGGAGAATCCGACGATGGCTCCGATTTTGCTTCCTGCTGTGACCATCCTGGGCAAAGTGATCGGCGTTTACCGCAACGTCCACTAATCCATTGGATGACACTGCGAACTCCGCACACATAAGAAGGTGATCCGAATCCGGACCACCTTCTTTTTTCATCTTTATATAAAGGTACGGAAACGATTCGAGGAATAAGGGGCCACATGTGTAAAATTTTTCAGATCTTATTACCGTAATGGCTATTATCGGACGCTCACCTTAATTCTCCAAGAAGGAAATTTCCTTTTTTTGTATAATTTTATTAATATGCCATTTAAAAAAGGGGGGGAAGCATTAGTTGATTTATTGTATAAAGGTGTAAATAAGCCAAAAAGGGGCTGGCACCTCAAAAGGGTATTTTACATATCCTTTTTATACGAAAATGTCCT
>NZ_DFMZ01000041.1:34052-41865 GCF_002375825.1 Aneurinibacillus sp. UBA3580 | reverse complement strand
CCTGCTGAACCCCTTCCTTCAACGGATAAAAATAGCACATTCGTTCATTATTACAAATAACAATATCGTCTATCTCAGGCTGTATGTTCTCCGCACGGGCTATTTTCATCCCAAGGAGATGCTGCTCCACATTGATAGTCGCTTCCTTCTCAATGCCAATCTTCGTCTGTCCGTGATCCCCCACTACAATGAATTTGCACTGCTTAAATGCTTCATCTGCATTGCCGAAGCTATCTAGCAAGCGTTGAATATACCGATCCGCACGGGCAAGAATCTGCGGACCGCGATCGGGGTTCCGGTGATAAGCATAATCCATATCCGGCATATAGACAAACGTAACATGTGGAAGCTTGCCTTCTCTAATAAGCTTGCATACCGCATCAACAGCAAACCGGTCGTTTAGCCCGTACTTATGAAAAATAGTATGGCTAAAATTCCAGCGCAAAGAACGTAAGAAAGTAGAGTCGATAAACTTTCCTACCGTACAAATCTCAGGACCGCTAACCTGTGCAGACAAAAGGCCCGCAAGAAACAATTTGGACAACCCCGGCTTTTGTACCCGATAATAATGCGGACCACGGTGCGCCGCAAAATTGAAAGACGCTGATGTTTTTCCGCGCCGGGTTACTTCTTCAAACAGTGTAGAAACATCTCTGCTCATATGCTTTTCGTTCATTTCAATCAATACGTCCTGCGTGCACTTTTTTACTCCTATCCGCCAGACCGATTTACTGCCGTTAATATAATTTACGATCCGTCTTTCTTTTCGCGAATACCAGACAAGTCCAGGAATTCGGTGCTCTTCCGGATATACGCCGGTGATCAATGAAGCATCCACACTTGCTGACATCGTCGGAAAAATAGTTGCACAGTTGTTCCAGTAAGCACCGCGACTCATCATAAGTGAGAGCGCCGGCACAAGCTCTCTCTCCTGTGCTTCACGCAGAATATGTGGCATAAGTGAATCAATCAGAATAAGAACAATTTTTTTACCCACTACGCACCCACCGCCTTTTTTTTTCATTATGTTCATTCCCTACTCTTTCTATTTACATCCCTTTCCTTTTATTGTAGATTATGAAGTGAGTAATCACTCACTTAATTGCATAGAGACAAAGGGGGAGGAAATAATGAGAAATATCCCAATCTGCTCGGTGCTGGGCTTTCTGCTTATCTGCATGGGATGCGGACAGCAGAGTCAGCCAGCCGTCTACTCGGGAACAATTGAAGGAAAAGAGATTGCCGTACAGAGCGAATTAGGCGGCATCGTAAAGAGCATGACTCTCGAAGAAGGAAGCAGGGTAGAAAAAAACCAGAAAACAGCCGAGCTCGCATCCGAAGAATACAGGCTGCGCATCGACGAAGCGAAAGCAATGGCGGATGCTGCGAAAGCCAAGCTGGATGAAGCCGGGGCAGGCAGCCGAACGGAGAAAATCAGGGAAGCCGTGGCCAAGGTGGAGCAGGCACAGGCATTGAGTGAGCAGGCCTCCTCCAAAACCCGCACGGTTGAAGCGCAAATGTCTGTTCTTGCAGCCAACAAGGCACAGCTTATGAACAAGCTCGAAGGCGCACGAAATACGCTCGCCTATCAGCAAAGCCGCCTGAAAAAAGCGGAAACACTCGGGCAAGCGGGTGCCATTTCCGAGCAGGAAATCGAAACGCTGCGCGAGACGGTAAATCAGGCACAGACGATTGTTTACGATATCGAAAAGCAAATGAGTACGATCGATGCACAAATGAATCAGACACGCCAGGAGGAAATAGCCGGGAAGGCAGCGCAGGCCTCGGCTGAGGCAGGCGTAAGGGCGGCACAGGCCAATCTCGATTTATTGCGGGCCGGCGATACCAACTACACGCTGCGCGGTCTTCTCGCGCAGAAGGAAGCGGCGGACAGCAAACTCGCCCAGGCCAAACTTCTTCTGGGCAAAACCATTGTCCGTGCTCCGGAAACCGGAACCATCCTGCGCAAGCACGTAGAAGCAGGTGAAGTGATCAAACCGGGTGCCACACTTTACACACTTCTAAAAAAAGGAGATCTCGAAGTTGTCGTCTATGTGCCTGAAGCATCGCTCAACCAAGTGAAAACTGGGCAAAAAGCATTCGTCCGCGTCGATGCCTATCCAAACCGTTCTTTCTCCGGCACCGTGACCCGCATCGCCAGCCAGGCCGAGTTTACGCCTAAAAACGTACAGACACCCGACGAGCGAACCAAAATGGTATTTGCCGTCACAATTAAGCTAACAGACGGGCTAAATGAACTAAAACCTGGTATGCCGGCCGACATCACCTTCGCACAAACGAAAGAAGGTGCGCGTCCATGACTGCGGCGATTTCATGCGAAAATCTGACGAAGAAATTTGGTGCATTACTGGCAGTCGATAACGTCTCCATGACGATTCCGAAGGGAAGCATCGTAGGCTTTCTCGGACCGAACGGCTCCGGCAAATCCACTGTTATTCGCATGCTGAGCGGCATTTTGACTCCTACATCAGGAACAGGTCAGGTGCTCGGCTACAATATTCTCACCGATTCCGAGCGCATTAAGCACCATATCGGCTACATGTCACAGAAGTTCAGTCTGTATGAAGAGCTTAGCGTAAGCGACAACCTGGATTTCTATGCGGGCATCTACGGATTGAAAGGAGAGTCGGCGAGAAAGAAAAAAGCGGAATTGATTGATATGGCCGGATTGACCGGGCGCGAAAAACAAATTGCCGGCTCCCTGTCCGGCGGCTGGAAACAGCGGCTGGCCCTCTCCTGCGCACTCCTGCATGATCCGGAAATTCTTATTCTTGACGAACCGACCGCAGGGGTTGATCCGGTCTCACGCCGTATCTTCTGGGAGGTCATCCGGGAGCTTGCCAAAAAGGGCATCACCGTTCTTGTCAGTACTCATTATATGGATGAAGCGGAGACGTGCGATTTTATCTATTTTATTTTCTTCGGTAAACTGCTCATCTCAGGAACGCCGCTTGAATTGAAAGAACAGGCCAAAGCGGCCACGCTTGACGACGTTTTCATCGGTCTCGTTGAATCGCAGGAGAATAATTTGCTGCGCGGAGGTGAACTGCCTCATGCCTGAACGCATTATCAAACGGTTCAGTTGGTCGCGTCTGCGTGCCATCATCGTCAAAGAAACCCGGCAAATCCGTAAAGACAGAGCCAGCATGGCGATTGCCATTATGATGCCGATTATGATGCTTCTCATGTTCGGCTATGCCGTTAATACGGATGTAGACCACCTTCCTACCGCCGTATGGGATCAGGCAAAGACGAAAGACAGCCGGCAGCTCATCACACACTTTACCAATACGCTGTACTTCGATCACGTGTATAATGTAGAAGGGTACAGGCAAATGCAGCAGTTAATGGACGAAGGAAAAATTAAGGTCGGGATTGTCATCCCGTCCGAGTACAGCTATAAGCTGGATAAGGGGGAAGAAACATCGGTTCAAATTATCGTCGACGGAACCGATCCGAATGCGGCGCGCACAGCGCTTGCGAACGCGCAGCTTATCGTCCAGAATAAATCGTTCTCCCTCCAGCAGGATTTTCTCTCTGCACAGGGTATAACAGAACTTACGCTGCCGCTTGCAGCCGAGACCCGTGTTCTGTACAATCCGAACATGAAAAGCCTCCTGTTCAACATCCCGGCGCTTATCGGATTGATTATGCAAAACGTCACGGTTATTCTGACGGCGTTCGCGCTCGTGCGGGAGAAAGAACGGGGGACGATGGAGCAGCTTATTGTGACCCCAATCCGTCCTGTCGAGTTAATTCTCGGTAAGCTGGTGCCTTATGTCGGCATCGGGGCGCTATCGTTTACGATTGTACTCGCCACCGGCGTCGTCTGGTTCGGCGTACCGGTCAAAGGCAGCTACACGCTGTTATTTATGCTCAGCTTTCTGTTTCTTGTCACAACGCTTGCGATCGGCATTCTTATCTCTACCATATCCAAAACCCAGTTGCAGGCGATGCAACTCGCTTTTGCGACAATCCTGCCAAGCGTCCTGCTGTCCGGATTTATTTTTCCGCGGGAAACAATGCCGTCTGTGCTGCAATGGATTGGCGGCGTTATTCCGCTCACCTACTTTTTGGAGATTTTGCGCGGAATCTTCTTGAAAGCGATCGGGGCGCGCGAACTATGGCAGGAAACCATGGCGCTTGGTGCTTTTTCCTTCCTGCTCTGCCTGTTGGCTGTGACGCGCTTCCGCAAAAAACTGGAATAGAAAAGGTGATAGTGTGGCTCACGAACATAAGCCGCTGTTTGATGAAGCGATTCAGGAAATGCTGAACTCGCTCAAAACCGAGGATGAGATGACGGAGAAACAGCGCCGCATTATGGAGGCGGCCATTGCGCTGTTTGCCGAGAAGGGGTTCCACGCCAGTTCCACAAGCGAGATCGCCCGGCGGGCCGGTGTGGCCGAAGGCACAATCTTCAAGCATTTCAAAACGAAAAAGGATTTGCTGTACGCCCTGATCGGCCCTATGTTTATCAAGTTCGCCTCGCCCCTGATTTTAAAAGACGTTAAACAAATTATCAACGAGGATTTACCCGCCAAAGAGGTTATCCTCAAACTGTACCGCAACCGTCTTGCATTGCTGGAAGAGAATTGGCCCCGCATGCGCATCGTTCTGCAGGAAGCGCTGTTTCACCCGGATATTATGAACGCCCTGCTGGAGAATCTGGTCAAGGATGCCAGAGGCCTGGCTGAAGCGTCCGTAAAGAATCGGATTGAGCAAAGTGAATTCCGCCCGCTTCCGGTGAAAGCGATCACCCGTGCCATCTTCTCTACGATGCTGGGATATGTATTTTTCAGCAAGGCGTTTCCCGATGAATATGCAAACGAAGATAAAGACAAAGATTTGCGCGACGCCGTCGATATCCTCATGTACGGCATCGCAAATAAACGCCCGGATAGCCTCTAAGCCATCCGGGCACCTTTTTTCTTTTACTTCTCCACACTTTGTTCCGCAGAACGAAGTAACTCCAACTCTTCTTCCGCCAGTTCACGATATTCGCCCGGCTCCAGATCGTCGTCCAACTCCAAACCGCCCATAGCAAGACGCTTTAAATAGGTCACCTTTTTCCCTACCGCTTCAAACATGCGCTTTACCTGATGATACTTGCCTTCATAGATGATAAGCTCTATCTCCGAGACGCTTCCCTGGGTAAGAATCGTAAGCTCGGCCGGCAGCGTTTTGTACCCGTCGTCCAGCGTGACGCCTTTGCGGAATGCCTCCCGGTCTTCTTCTGTCACCCGTCCCTCGACCTGTGCAAAGTAACGCTTGGGAACATGCTTCTTCGGCGATAACAGCTCATGCGCCAGTTTGCCGTCGTTCGTAAGGAGGAGCAGACCTTCCGTATCTTTATCCAGCCTTCCGACCGGAAACACATCAAACGCGAAAAATTCAGGAGCCAGCAAATCAACAACCGTCTCTTCTACCGCATCTTCCGTAGCTGAAATCACACCCTGCGGCTTATTCATCATTAAATAAACGAACTCGCGGTAATGGACCACTTCCCCGAAGATTTCTACTTCCTGCGCGTCCGGATCAACATGCACACTGCTGTCTTTAACCGGCTTGCCGTCCACTTTCACCGCTCCGTTTTTGCACAGTTTTTTAATCTCTTTACGCGATCCGTATCCCATGTTAGCCAATAGCTTGTCCAGCCTCATCCTCGTCCACATCCTTTATATCTCTATGCTGCCCCTATGCACCGTCCATCCAGCGCCATCCTGCCGGATACATATTTTTCAGCATACCGCCAGCACCTTTGGCCCACCCAAGCGGAAAGCCGTCTACACAGACAAGGTTCCATCCTTTTTCCGCCTGGCGCATGAGCGTTTCTCCTTTTAGGTATCGGATTGTATCCGACTCATCCGGCGCGAAATTGACTTTCTGCGCTGCATTCTCGGCTTTAAGTCCCATCGCAAACGCCTGGGACGGTTCAAATCGTTTCTTTTTTATTGTACCCAGCAACCATCCCTGACGGGCCAGGCGCAAAGACTGGAGTCCGGGGAGATCCTGCGGCGAGAGAAATACACGATCTTCATGCATCGTTAAAATAAAGCCGTTGTCTTCTAGTCCTTTCCATTCCGGAAGCGTTTCTTTCACAAAAGTATAGAAATCGGCCAATTCCTTCTCCTGCGTCTGTTTTGTTCCTACAGGTTTCGCAAGTATCATAGAGTCCCGTTCCGAACTCTCTTTGTCCCCTGCTTTTTGGAGCAGTGCGACATAATGCCCTTCGCCGCTGATACGGTGCGGCCAGAGACGTGCCGTTCCACTAACCAGCCTATTGGCCTCCGCATTCTGTGTCCATTCCGGTCGTCCCTGCTCCCAACCTTCATGCATCGGTATGGGCACGATGGAAAAGTCCGGCTGTTCCATCAGAAATTCTGCAATCATGCGCTCGTTTTCTTCGGGCGCAAATGTACACGTGGAGTATAGCAATCGTCCGCCCGGGCGCAGCATACGGGCCGCGTCCTGAAGAATCGTTCGCTGCATCCCGCAGCATGTCTCGATCACAGCTTGACTCCAGCTTTTCACCATATCCGGCTCTTTTCGAAACATGCCTTCCCCGGAACAGGGCGCGTCCACAAGGATTTTATCGAAGTATCCGGGAAATACCTTGGCGAGCCGGTCGGGTGTTTCATTGGTAACGACCGCATTGCGAATCCCGTATAACTCTACATTCTTCACAAGGGCTTTGACCCGGTTCGGGTTGCTGTCATTCGTCACCAGAATGCCCTGCCCCTGCATGGCTGCAGCCAACTGCGTTGTTTTGCCCCCCGGCGCTGCACACAAATCCAACACTCTCTCTCCTGGACACGCGTCCAGTACGGCGGCCGGAGACATGGCGCTCGGCTCCTGGATGTAATACAAGCCCGCATGATAATACGGATGTTTCGCAGGACGCAGGCTCTCGGAATAATAAAATCCGTCTTCCGTCCATGGAACCGATTCAAGTTTCCAATCCACACGTTTAAGAAACGCCTGCGGTGAAAGCTTTAGCCTGTTTACGCGCAGCCCCTGGCGGCGCGCTTCTGTGTACGAAGCAAGGAAATCCGTATACTCTTCTTCACCTAGCAGGTGCTTCATTCTCGCTGTAAAAGCTTCAGGGAGGCTCATAACTGTCTATATTCCTCATTTCCTTCGATTTTCACAGAAAAAAGGGAGCTATGCTCCCTTTTTCTTCTATGTCTCAGTCGTCAGCTCCAACCTCTTCTTCTTGCAATTCTTTAGGGTCGCCCTCATACCAGTAATCCAATACGCGCGCTTCCAGCACTTTACACTCAATGTAATGGATTTGTTTATCGGTGAACAAGTGTTTCCACTCGACTTCCAGATCTTTCGCGAGACGGACAACCGTCAGGAGTTCTTGCCATGCCACATATCGTTTATACCAGAAGAACTGAGGGTGCTCATTCATATACGGATACAGGTCGTCAAACTCTGTATGTTTACAATCCAGCGCACGTTCAAAATGTGTTTTTGCATTGGAAATTTGCTCTTCAAAAAAACGGGCTATGTCTCGACTCGTGGTCATAACAACCCCTCCTTTATCTTCTCCTTGCTCTCCATTATAACAAATCCTGAGACGTTTGCCGACTTTTCTTTACAGTTACGGATTTGTGACTCCCGATTGTCCTCGTCCGTTACCTCTTCCCGGCCGCTCATCATTTTGTTCTGGCGGCGCCACTCCTCTGCCCGAAGAAGCCGGTTGGTTCGGATCTGCAGGATTTATCTGATCCGGATTCTGCTGGTTCGGATCGGTCGGATTCGGATTATTTGGATCCACCGGCTGATT
>NZ_DFMZ01000041.1:4169-33902 GCF_002375825.1 Aneurinibacillus sp. UBA3580 | reverse complement strand
GGATCCACCGGCTGATTCGGATTATTCGGATCTACCGGGCTCGGATTTGTAGGACCCATCGGCTGATTCGGGTTGTTCGGATCGGTTGTATCCGGCTGCGGCTCCGGCATCGTTATGGTCGCCATATTGGACATGTTTCCTTCCTCGCCGGTTTCCGCATTGTACGGCACGACCACATACGTGTACATCTTGCTCGGATCGAACGCATCCGTATATCCAGATGATCCGGTCTCGGCAATCAGCTCTTTTTCGGCCGGCGAACCAAGGAAACGGTACAGACGATATTTAATTCGATTATCGCTGCTGCCGCCCCAGTTAATCTTTACGTTCTGACCGGTCTCATCCACGGTCGCGGTCAAATCGTTGATGGACGGAAGCGATACAGGTGGCTCTACCGGTTTAACGCCTTCCGGACGTTTGAAGTCCTTGCGTTCCTTGCCTTCCATTGCTTTGCGCATAATGCGGCTGAACAGCTCTGCCGGTGCGCCGCCCCCGGTTGTACGCAGATAATGCTCATCATCTGTTTTGTCGAAGCCCATATAAATCGCTCCGACATAGTCCGGCGTATAGCCAACAAACCAGGCAGTGCGATTTCCGCCGGAGACATTATCGCTATCGTACTGCTGTGTACCGGTCTTACCGGCAAGCGGATAACCGAAGCGGGCATTTTTACCCGTTCCTTCCTTGACAACATTCTCCAGCATTTCAGTCATATAATAAGCAGTTTGCGCACTGACAACCTCCGTCTCCTCTTTCTTCTCTTCCACAATAACGGTACCGTCACTTGCGGTTATGCTTTTAATGACATGGGCTTTATTCATTTTGCCTTCATTGGCGAATGCCGTGTATGCCTGCGCCATTTGGATAGGTGAAGCACCCTTCTTCATACCGCCTAGTGCAATGGACAGATTGTTTTCATCCCCGGGCGCTAATGGGATGCCAAACTTCTTCAGGTAACTAACCCCTGTAGATAGGCCAATTTCATTCAGCGTCCACACAGCAGCCGCATTGCGGGAATCCACCAGCGCCTTATTCATGGTAATGCTTCCCGCATAGCCTTCATTTCCGTAGTTTCTTGGCGTCCAATTGCCGTATGATCTCTTTTCATCTTTTACTATAGAGTACGGAGTCCAGCCCTTCTCCAGTGCCGGAGCGTAATCTACAAGCGGCTTAATGGTCGAGCCCGTAGGATGAGGCACTTTGGCCCGGTTCCAGTTGCCTGTCTCGTAGCCGCGTCCACCTACCATGGCAGTAATGCCTCCAGTTTTCGTTTCCATAATAACCATGGCGGATTGTACTTTATCTCTCGGTCCGTCTTTCGGGAAGTTGCGGTCTCTTTCATATTCCTCGAACATAGCTTTCTGGGCATTGCGGTCCAGATACGTATGGATCTGGTATCCACCCTGGTACAACTGGTCACCCGTAACGCCAAGCATATCTTCCGCCTCTTCGACCAGATAGTCAACGTATGCCTGGTAGGCCTTGTTCGTACCCTTCTTCGGCCTCTCAATCGTTTTCAATTTTTCTTTCTTGGCCTTCTCCATCTGTTCCTGCGTAATGTACCCATTCTTCTGCATTAATGACAATACAAGGTTGCGTCGTTTGAGCGCGTTCTCCGGATTCTTGCGCGGCGAATACGTATTCGGCGCTTTCGGCAAAGCGGCCAACGTCGCTCCTTCCGCGATGGATAATTCCGAGACATCTTTGCCAAAATAGTACTTGGAGGCCGTCTGCACACCAAACACGCCTTCACCCGCATAGAAAACGTTCAGGTACATCTCAAGAATTTGCGGCTTTGAATACCTGCGTTCTAAATTCAGCGCAATCATAATTTCCTTCGTTTTACGCATGAAGGTTTTGTCACGGGACAAGAAAACATTGCGCGCCAACTGCTGGGTAATCGTACTTGCCCCTTCGGCTTTGCTACCGCTCACAATGTCTTTAATAATCGCACGGCCAATCCCGATCGGGTCAATGCCGTTGTGGTCATAGAAGCGATTGTCCTCGGTAGCGATGAATGCGTCTACAACGTGCTTGGGTATTTTATCAAATGTTACTTTCTCTCTGTTTTCCGCTGCGGACAGCTTGGCAATCGGGTTGCCATCCGCTGCATATACAGTTGATGTTTCCATCAGATCCAGCTTTTTCTCATCAATCATCTGGTTTCCGGCCACATACAGCGCCGAACATCCCCCGATGCTCAACAGAAAGAAAAGTGCAGTCATCAGAAGAACGATGCCCCAGGGACCCCGTTTCCAGAACGACTTTCTCTTCTTTGCTGGTTTTCTCGCCTGTCGTTTTTCCATGTTTCGTTTAACCCCCTAAAATGTGCAGAAGGATAACAACACTACATAATAATACACATATTCATACAGAGCAAAACCGCAAAAAGTTGCAAAAATTCGCCTACTTTCCTCCTGTTTGTCAAAATGAAAAAAGAGCCGTTGCGCAGGCTCTTTTTCTCTTTATTGGTCTTGATAGTTCCGTTTCGCCTGTTGTAGGATCGTCATTGCGGCACGGAATTCCGCGATATCGATCATCTTCTCCTGGTACAACTCACGCAGTTCCTCTTCCCACATCTCATAATCGGCTAGCCTGTCGCCCATATAGATGACAATGCCGAACCGGCGAAGCAACGCTTTCACATCAAGAATGGTTTTCATTTCATCCATCGAATGGATCGCTACCCTTCATATCCTTCCTTACGGTATTCTACAACAACTTCCGTTCCGAGTCCACCGCGGGCATTCCACGTCGCTTCTACGCGCATGTAAAGCGGATCGGCCACCCGCACGAGATCTTCCAGAATTTTGTTGGTCGCATGCTCCTGGTAAATACCAACATTCCTGTAAGAAGTAAGGTAAAATTTCAAAGATTTCATCTCGATTAATTTTTCGTTCGGGACAAAAATAATCCGAATGTCAGCAAAGTCCGGCAGCCCTGACCACGGGCATACCGAAGTAAATTCGCTCGTCGGAATCGTTACTTCTGTTTTCTTGCCTACATATTCGTACGGAATGGTTTCGAGGATATCTTCCATAATGGCGGAACGGTCCTGAATATCAAAACGGATTTTATTGTATTTGTCGTAATTGTGCTCTGTTTGACTCATCATTCATTCATCCTTTCTTATAGAGAATAGGGTCTTTGGCTCCGGCTTCTTCAAACCCTTTCAGCCGCAGACGGCAGCTGTCACACTCGCCACACGCTTCGCTGCCCCCTTGATAGCAGGACGTACTAAGTTCATACGGCACACCAAGCTTGAGTCCCCATTCAATCGTTTCCTTCTTCGATAAGTGCGCGAGCGGTGCCTCGATACGAATGCCTGCACCGGTAACGCCCGCTTTTGTGGCCAGTCCGACCGTCTCGTTCATCGAGCGGATGAACTCCGGACGACAATCAGGGTAGCCGCTGTAATCCACGGCGCTGACACCGATGTAGATTACTTCCGCTCCTATTGTTTCTGCATAGGCTGCAGCAAGCGAGAGAAAAATCAGATTACGCGCCGGAACATACGTGGGTGGAATATCTTCGCTCTCTTCGCCATTCTTCTGTCCGACCGGCACATCAATTCTCTCATCTGTCAACGCGCTGCCTCCAATTTGTTTAAGAAAATCCAAATCGACAATCCGATGGTTCGGCACGTTATAGAAAGCGGCAATCTTTTTCGCCTGCTCGACTTCCCGACTATGGCGCTGCCCGTAATGAAACGTAAGCGGATACGTCTCAAATCCCGCCGCTTGGGCAATGCCCATACAGGTCGTACTATCCAAACCGCCGCTCAACACGACGACCGCTTTTTTCGGCATCATCCTTCCCTCCTCAACTATATATCTAAACCCCTCTTGTCTCCGGGTCCCAAATGACTTTATGGATCTGTATATTCAGCCGGGCCCTGCCTTCCTGGGGCCGATAGCGAAGCAGAAGCTGTACAAGTTCCGCAGGTGGCATCGTCTCCCATACCGGGCTGAACAGCGCAGTGGCACGAGTCGGATAACGTTCCAATATATCCAATGCATGGAAAAAATCAGCTTCATCCCCAACCACAAACTTGACTTCATCCTGCGCCCCTAAAAGCGAGAAATTCGGCAGATGCATCCTCGCCGTCTCCCCGCTGATAGGCAGCTTATAGTCCATCACAAACCGTACTTTGTCGGATGCGGCCTCGTCTTTTTCGCGTAGCGCGACAAATGGAAACAAATCCACGGCTCCGTTTGTTTCGATATGGATGTCCCATACTGAGGACAGGTGCGCCAGATGATACACAAGCGCAAGCGATTTATCGCCATGCATTAACGGCTCGCCACCGGTCAGGCAAACGACGCCGTGGCCGTAAGACTCCACCCGCCTACTGATCTCATCAATGGTAGCGGTAAATTCCGGCTTCTCCGGCGCGTAGCTGTATGGCGTATCGCACCATGTGCAGCGAAGATTGCAGTTGAACACGCGCACAAACGTAGTCGGGTACCCGGTCATTTTCCCTTCGCCTTCCACCGTCTCGAACAGCTCTACCATTGGAAGCTTCCACTCTTTGTTGTAAAGCTCGGTGATACTACTCATCGCTCTCCATCCATTCCCGCTTTAGTGTCGCATAGCTGGTCGGGGTTTCATAGAGGACGAGCTCTTCAAGCCGTGTACCACGCTCTCGAAAGCCCCGGCGGACAATCTCCTGGTCCAGTTGCTCCCATATCCAAACAATCATATTCTCCGCCGTTGTGTTCATCGGCGGCAGTACTTCGTTCAAATACTTATGGTCAAGCTGCGCTTTGATGGTATCTTCATACATTTGCTTGATCTCTCCAAAGTCCACGCAGATGCCAATGTCATCGACAAAACCGCTCACGGTAATCACCAGTTTATAGGTGTGTCCATGCAAGCTCTTGCACTTGCCTTCATATAGGTGAAGGTGGTGTGCGGAGTCAAACGTAAACTCCTTGGTCAGCGCCACGCGACGGCTGTGGTAGCGAAGCTGCTCCGGCTGAATGTCTTCGTGTATACGCTGCACTTTACGTGGAATTTCAAATCCGGACATAATGTTCCCTCCTATACTCTGGTTGCAGGCGAACCCCGGAAAAGGAAAAGGGCGCCCAAAGCGGCGCCCCGTGCTCTGTCTCCATCTACAAGTAAAAACAAAAACCCCCTGCACCAGGGGATAAAATAGACAATACTCCGGTGGTGTTTTTAACGTTGGTTTCGCCACATAACAACGATTTATTCAATTGTACCTAGGTATTATAACGGACGTTCCATCAAAAATTCAAGCAGAAAATTATACAGATTCGGATTGGCCGCCAGGATGCTGCTTCGCTCGGCAAACGGAAGATCAGTACCGTCCAGCGCACTGATCATACACCCCGCTTCTTCGACCAGCAGCCGGCCCGCACCGTAATCCCACGGATTTAAGTTCAAACTGATATAAGCATCCAGCCGCCCCGCCGCTACATAGGCAAGCTCAAGCGCCGCTACCCCATAAACCCGGATGCCGCGCGAACGATGCGCCAGATGCTGCATTTTCTCCGAGAGACCGCTTTTCATTGCCCGACGGTTCCAGAACAGGCTTGTGGACAAAAGCGCTTCTTTCATTTCTTTGTTGCGCTTTACCTGAAGCGGTTCATCGTTAAGGAAGGCACCGCCGCCGCGCTCCGCGTAAAACATCTCTTCCCGGGTAGGATCGTAAACCACTCCTACTTCGCATACGCCTTTGTGATAGACGGCAATCGATATACAGTAATTCTGTTGCTGGTGAACGAAATTGGTCGTCCCGTCAATCGGATCTACCATCCAAACCGTATCAAACTCGTCCGGTTTGCATGCAATTAATCCTTCTTCCCCCAAAATGCCGTGGTCAGGATATGCTTTCATAATCTTATCTATTACCAATTGTTCTACAGCCCGGTCGACGGAGGTGACCAGGTCAGACGCAGAAGATTTATACATCACTTCCAGGGGATGGGCCAGCATTTCCTCAATCAGCTTGCCCGCACCGAGCGCACATTGCTTGGCCAGCATTCCCCATTCCTTGATTTCTGGATTCCGCACGATTCTCGCCTCTCACTTGGTTTCATATTCTTCTTTCTTAACTTTACCCCATTTGTCCAACCGGTATAAAGAAAATTTTTCTCAACAGACTTTTTCTATACTTTATTATGTTTTTCTCGCTTTTTTTAGCCAGTTGTGCTACTTTTCTGCTAAAGGAGACAAGGGGGAGAATAGAATGGGTTTTAACTGGCATGCAGCATGCGAGACGCATTGGAACAAAATGTCGGCCCACTGGCAGGCAAACAGCGAGGAAATGTGGGAGACAGGCAGCCGGAAGACGATACTGCCTGTGCTGACCCGATACATCCAGCCTGATAAAGGCCGGGTACTGGATGCGGGCTGCGGCGACGGATACGGCAGCGCAAAACTGGCGGAGCTGGGCTTTCAGGTAACAGGGCTGGACATTTCCGAAGAAATGATTAAAAAAGCGGAGACAAGAATAAAGCCCGGACTTGCCCTTTCCTTCGTAAAGGCGGACTTGCGTAAGCTTCCGTTTCCGGAGCATTCCTTCCAGGCAATTATGGCAATCAATGTACTGGAATGGACCGATGACCCTCGCGAGATGCTTACAGAGCTCAAGCGGTATCTGCAGCCCGGCGGTTTGCTTGCGCTCGGCATTCTGGGACCGACCGCCGCACCGCGCGAGCACGGCTACCGGCGCCTGTACGGGGAAGATGTTGTCATCAATACAATGATGCCGTGGGAATGCGGACGATTGCTTACGGAAAACGGATATGAAATCGTGCACCAGGAAGGCGTCTATAAGCGCGGGGTCACTCTTGAAATGACGGAGGCACTCTCCTTGGAACTCTGTCAGGCACTAAGCTTTCTCTGGATGTTTTATGCGCGCCCAGTTAATGCCCGCCAAACTACAAAATAAGCAAAAATTTATTCTCTCGTATTGCGCGGGAGAATTTTTTTTGCCTGAAAGCAACTTATCTACTCTCTAACCGTCTAACTCTATAACAGAATCTGTGAACTTTATGAAAGAAAGGAACATGCACACAATGAGGTGGCAACGTACTATCGCTGCGCTGCTTATGGGAGCGGGAATGCTTGTGGCCGGGACAGGCTGTTCCTCGGTGGACACCCGTTCTCCCTCTGCCCAGACAGCCGAAGTGAAAAGTTGGATTACCCAACAGATGAAAGTCAAACAAGCGTCGATTCATGAATGGGAGAAAGCGGCTGGCCGCGCCAACACAACGCCCGCCGATCATGCGATTGCTCGTCTTGCGATAAATATTCTCTCAAAAAATGTGGCTTCTCTTATCGCAGAAAACGGCAGCAACAAACCCGCACTCCTGGCTAGCGTCATGAAGGAAGAGAAACAACAAGAGCAGACGGACCTGCCGTCGCTCGCTTCGCTTACGCTGGAAGAAAAAAGCCAGTTGGACGGCGGCAAGACGATGTATCGTCTGGAAGGCAAAGTTTTTACCTCCGTCCCTGACAAACTCTACCCTGTCACTATTACCGTCCGTGTCAACAAACAAGGCGAAATCGAGTATTTCGAGATTAATAAATAAGAAAAACTCGCGGTCGTTGCCGCTCGTCCTTTTTCCACATGGAAGATAAACGGCCGCTTTGTGACCCTTCGGTCGGACCGGCAAAACATCTAGGCATCTCGATGAGGGAGACAATTGCCGGTCTTTCCCTCCCTTAAGGGCCACACGCTCCACACGGAAAAAGCAACGGTCGGCATACGCCTCGCGAGTTTTTTCACGCTTATAAAATGAAAAGAAAGAAAACCAGGCGCATCGCACGCCTGGTTTTCGTTTAGTCTATTTTGCCAATTGCCCATGCAATAGACTCAAAATACGCTCGCCCGCTTCTTCGATATCCTCATCGGTGATGTGACGGTGGGTGACGAAGCGGATGATGCCTTCACCGAACGGAGACGCTTTGATTCCCGCTTCGGCGAGCCGCTGCTGAAATTCGGCTGCATTCAGTCCGGTTTCCGCTATATCGCACAACACAATATTTGTCTCTATCGTATCTATATCCACATACAACCCGGGAACTTCGTGCAAACGCTCAGCCAGCCTGCGTGCCCGGGCATGATCTTCATGCAGACGCTGACTCATTACCTCAAGCGCGTATAATCCAGGTGCCGCCAATACCCCTGCCTGCCGCAGCGCCGCCTTCTCTTCCAGGCGGCGCACGGTCGGATCTTCGCCATATACATCGTCGCCCACTTCAGCTTCATACATCAGTTTGCGCATCTCTTCGGTCGGTTTGGTCAGCGTATCGCTGCGAAAGTCAATGATGTTCATTCTTCACCTCTCCTTTTGCTCCTCAACGGCAGTTCTTCGGAACGCGTTCGGCTTGGACTATAGTTCGGATGCTCTTCAATAATCCGGCGCATATTCGTAAGCCACGCGCTTATGCCTGCAATCCTGTCTAAATCTTTATTAGTGAAGATGGTACGCTGGAAATAAGGCTGTAATTCGTACATCCGCTCTTCTAAGTTGCGGTCAAATCCGTTCCACTTCATCATCTGCCGCACTTCTTCGTTGTTTTCCATTACGTCACAAATCCAATAGTATTGTGACTGATTATCACGGATCATCTCATACGCCCTGCGCTGGTCGCTCGCATATCGCTCTTCCAGCACCCACTGCCTCTCCCGCTTGCTGTATGCAAAATAGGCAAGGAAATGGATTACCGTCGCAAGAAACAGTGCCAGCGTAAATACAAAGCCCATATAATACATCCAATCCGGCAGATACATCGAACTCAAAAGACCGATGCTCAAATGATAGCATAACGAGACGACCCAGCAGCCGATAATGATTGGATTGGGGCGGGTTAATCTAACTTCCTCCTTCTGTACAGGGCGCGTGGAGATGGTGGTGAACGCCTGCAGGTAAGCATCAAGGAAAATGACACTCAAAAAAAACAGCCCCGCCTCCAGACCGATCCTCTTCGTATAATCGGCCGGTACTTTAACAAAATAAATAAGGAGATAAAAAATGACTATGTACAGAAGCGAAAACGCCGTCCATACCAGAGCACGTCCGCCTTTCTGCTTCTCTCTGCGCTGGCGGTACTTATCCACACGGGAAAGGGGTTCCAAGTTGCATCACCATCTTTCTCTGTCTTTCTGGTACATTCATGCTTTTTCCTTCAGTATAAGCCTTCAGCCTATTTCTTGCATACAACATTTGACCCCCTGGTCTAAAGGACGAAAAGTGTAATTTTCCGGTCCCCCGATACAGAAGAACAGCCTCTACTTACGCAGAGGCTGCCGTTGTCGATTGTCTGTCTTTTTTCATTTTACCACTGATAAGAACGCCTGCAACTATAACGACAATGACAATCCATTTAATAACCGGATTTTCCGCAAAGAACGGAACGATGAATTTCTCGGTCACCATCATTTTGGCGGCAGTATAAGCAAGTACCCCTGCTCCAACATAGATAAGCTTCGGGAAACGATCCATCAGCTTGATAATAACCTGACTGCCCCAGACAACAAGCGGAATGCTGATTAACAGTCCAAGCACAACCATACCGGTATGCCCTTGAGCGGCGCCCGCTACCGCTAACACGTTGTCGAGTCCCATCATCACGTCAGCAACAATGATGGTCCGAATTGCCCCAAACAGTGAAGAACTGCTCTCTATATTCTCCTCTTCCTCTTCGCCAATCAGCAGCTTATATGCAATCCAGACAAGAATTGCGCCGCCGATAAGATGAAGCCCGGGGATTTTCAAGAGCCAGACAACAAAGATTGTCGCCAGCGCGCGTATCGCAATCGCACCGACCGTTCCCCATATAATGGCTTTCTTCTGCTGTTCTTTTGGCAGATTGCGAGATGCGAGCCCGATTACAATCGCATTGTCACCGGCCAGCACCAGGTCAATAATGATGATGGAAAAAAGCATCGAGAAAAATTGCGCAGATAAAAACTCCACAATGACCATGCCCCCTCATTAAAATCACACTTTAAAACAACGCGACAAAAGTTAAAAACCTCTCTAAAAAACACAAAAAGACCTATGCCGAGAAAAAACGGCACAGGTCTTGCTTCCAACATTTGCATGTTGTCGATAGAGCCGGGGTCCCCGCCGAGGTTCCCGTAATGACGACACTATCGTTCTCAAAGCTACTCCCCTATGGGCTATTTTCTTATATATAAGATATACCGCATCACGTGTGCATGTCAATCAATAAATTAGTCGACTGCACAAAATTAAGCGGAAACAATTGAACCGGCAGTCCGTTTATCATACGATAAAAGGAAGAAGCTATCATCTCACGAAAGAGAGGATTCGATTATGCCATCTGTCGATGCATTTCTCGCTCCGCGTCTCAAACAGGTAGAAAATCTGTCCAAGGCAGCCGCGGAAGCCTACTGGCAGGCCACGACCACTGGAGAAGAGAAGTACGAGAAGCAATATGTAAGATACCGCCAGGATCTGATTCGCCTATTCTCCAGCAAGGACGATTATACACATCTTAAAGAGCTGCTTGCCGATCAAAAACTGCAGCGTGACCTATTGTTGTACCGCCAGCTTGTGCTACTCGAGCACGAATATATTCCGAATCAACCAGATGCCATACTGCTCTCTGACATCGTACATAAAGAAAGTGAGATTGAAAGTGAATTCACCCGCTTCCGTGCCTCGTTCGACGATAGAATCGTATCGGATAATGAGATCCAAGATATTCTTCAGAACGCAACCGACTCTACGCTTCGCCGCAAAGCGTGGGAAGCAAGCAAGCAAATCGGAAACCAGGTGGCCGAGCGTGTAATTGAACTTGTGAAACTGCGCAACCGTGCGGCACAGGAAGCCGGATTCAAAAACTACTATGCCATGTCATTAAAGCTTCAGGAGCTGGACGGACGGAATCTGTTCTCCATTCTTGCTGCACTGGAAGAGAAAACGACGGAGCCGTTCCGGCGCGTAAAACAGAAGTTGGACGAAGAACTGGCGCGCAAATTCGGTATTTCCACGGATGAGATCATGCCGTGGCATTACGCAGATCCTTTCTTTCAGGAGGCTCCCCCGCTTGAGAGCGCCCAGCTGGATCCGTATTTTAAAGGCAAGAACATTGTCGAAATTACAAAGCGCTTTTTTGCGGACATCGGACTTGAAGTGGACGACATTCTAGAGCGCAGCGATCTGTTTGAACGTCCGAACAAAAATCAGCACGCATACTGCATCGATATCGATCACAGCGGAGACATTCGCGTGCTGGCCAATATTCGCGACAACGAGTGGTGGATGAGCACTATGCTGCACGAACTCGGACACGGCGTGTATGATAAATACATCGACCGGACGCTTCCGTATCTGCTGCGTACGCCTGCGCATACGCTTACCACGGAAGCCATCGCCATGTTCATGGGACGCCTGACCAAAAATCCGGAGTGGCTAACACTGTATGCGGACGTTCCGGAGCAGGAGACGAAGGCACTGAAACCTGCACTTGAAGAATACCTCAGTATGAGCATGCTTATCTTCGTGCGCTGGGGCCTGGTGATGGTGCATTTCGAACACGAGATGTATCATGATCCGGATCAAGATTTGAATGCGCTCTGGTGGTCATTGGTCGAGCGCTTTCAACTGGTAAAAAAACCAGAGGGCCGAAACGAGCCGGACTGGGCCGCAAAAATTCATATTGGAACCGCCCCGGTATACTACCAGAATTACATTTTGGGCGAGCTGATGGCCTCTCAGCTGCACTTCATGATACTGGACGAGCTCAGAGGCGATTCCTATCTGAAAAAGAAAAGCACCGGCTCCTATTTAATCCGGCGCATCTTCCATTCCGGTGCCCAGGTTCCCTGGTATGAGCTGTTGAAAAACGCCGGCGGAGAAGGATTGAATCCCGATTACTTCGTGAAGCAATTCGTGCGCTAGTTATAAAATAAAGAAGGTACAAAAACTTGTCCGATTCTTTTTCCCGAAGATGCATAGCCTGTCCGCTCCTTCATGCAGGTCCGAGCCGGTCGGCAAAACACCTGGGCAGAACAGAGATGGAGACAGTTGCCGCTCTCCTTCGGTCTTGGACCGACAGGTCGCTGGGCGAGGAAAAAGAAAGGACTCCGTTTTTGTACCTTCTGTACTTTTATATCCTTTTATAACAAATAATTACTGGCTTATCTCTGTATTCGTTCTTATTGAGCAGAGATATAAGATTCTCTTTGATGTTCCCTTATGGGCAGTATCATAAGCAAGAAGCCGATGAGCACGATAACGGCCGAGATACCAAAAGGCGCCTGCGGGAAAAACATATGCCCGAAGATACCGGACAAGATTGGGGCAGAACCCGCACCCAGCCAGCGTACGAAGTTGTATACGCCTGATGTCACACCCCGCTCGTACGGTGAGGACTCCATTACATGCGTAGTAAACAGCGCATTATTCAATCCGGAAATTAAACCGGAAATGATAACAAGCACGATTTGTACCCACATAATTTTTATGAAGAACAACAAAAACAGGAATGCGCTGAAAAGTAGCAGGCTATAGCGCAAAAGATTCTTCAGTTTATATTTTTGCTCCAATCTATGCGATAAAATAGCCGAACCGTAAGCAAGGCACAACCCCCAGCCAAAGAAGACCAATCCGAGCTGGATGGGCGATAGCTCCAGCACGAGCGGAGAATAAGCCAATACGGTGAAAAAGCCATAATTGTACAGCATGCCCGCTAACGCCCCTTGAATAAAAGGAAGATACGAGAACAGGTGGCCCATCTCTCTAATACCGGCCGTCTTCCGTTTCTGTTTACTCGGCGGAGCTTTAACAAAAAAACTCACCAATATGAATGCAACAAAAATTAGCAATCCGGTTGCAATAAAGGGATAACGCCAGGTATATCCACCGAGAATTCCGCCGACAAGCGGACCGCCGGCCATGCCAAGACCGATAGCTGCTTCGTACAACCCAACTGCAGCGCCGACTTCACTCGACAAAGCGATCAGCAGCGTCATGGCAGTGGCAAAGAAAAATGAATTACCGAGCCCCCAACCCGCTCTGTAAATCGAGAGTTCTGCAATCGTATCGGAAAATCCGCAAAGCAGCGCAAAAATTGTAACGATAACCAGCCCTGTGACCATCATCGGTTTGTCGCCGAACTTGCCGGCCAACAGACCGGCGGGAAGCATCATGATCGCCATCATAAAAATATAAGAGGAAAACAGCATCTCTACCTGCCAATGACTTGCGCCGATTTGTTCGGCTATTGAAGGCAAGATGGGGTCTACAACCCCGATTCCCATAAACGCAAGAAATGTGGCAAACACCGTAATGATTCTTGCGTTTCGTTTTTTACTCTCGGTTAATTCCAAGTCTCCCTCCTCCTTTCTTACCTCGATATTTTCATCCAGTCGCCTGTGACGAGACCTGCCTGTTACTTCTGTTCTTCCGAAGCCGAAGCATACAGATAGTCCCTCGTAAGCGGCAGTTGATTATTAATACCTTTTGAGAAAAGCATCTGATGAATAGAAAGCCCGCCGATTCTAAAGAAAGCGGCACTGGACCGCAGATACAGACGCCACATGCGGACAAATTTCTCATCGTACATCTCGCGGACTTTAGCCTCATGTTGATCGAAACGTTCCGCCCATCGATCGAGTGTCATCGCATAATGCATCCGCAAGTTTTCCACATCCATCGTATGGAAATCATACTCGGGCAGCAGGTGAATGACCTCGCGCAGCGAAGGAATGTACCCGCCGGGAAAAATGTATTTTAAAATCCACGGATCGCCCGGCTCTTCCTTCATATGCGTAATCGTATGAAGCAGCATCAACCCTCCTTCTTTCAATAGCGCCTGCACCGATTTCATAAATTCAGGATAATGATCCTGTCCGACATGTTCAAACATGCCGACGCTGGCAATTTTATCGAAGGTACGTCCTGTTTTCGCAAGATCGCGATAGTCCATCAGTTCAACATCCACCTGACCGGACAACCCCAGCTCTGCAATCCGCTCGCGCGTTTTTTTGAACTGCTCTTCACTTAATGTAATGCCTGTCGCTTTAACTCCATACTGCTGGGCGGCGCGAATGATGAGCCATCCCCACCCGCTTCCGATGTCAAGCAGCGTTTCCCCTTTCTTTAACTGCAGCTTCCGTAAAACATGGTCAATCTTTTGCAGTTGCGCTTGTTCGAGCGTATCTTCCGGCGTCCTGAAATAGGCGCATGAATAGCTCATCGTTTCGTCGAGCCACAATGCATAAAAGTCATTTCCTACATCGTAATGGTGCTGCACGTTCTCCTGCTGCTTACGCATGCTGAGTTTCGACAAGCGGGTAAGCGTTTCAGACCAAATCATGCTTCGGTTCGACGTGGCAGCCCGAATAACGTCTTCGATTGCACCTTCAATCTCGATCGCCCTGTTCATATACGCTTCTCCAAATGCCAGGGACGGCTGTTTCACGAAATTTCCAAAAGGAACCTTCTCATGAAATATAAGCGTAAAGCGCGGCTCGCCTTCTCCGTAATTGTCCGTCGTTCCATCCCAAAATACCACCCGAAAAGGAACCGACGTTATCTTTGAGAAAAATTGCTGGAATAAATACTTCTGCACCATGTATCGCTCCTCATCCGAATGAATTAGTAAACAGTATGAAATGCTGAGATTAGAAATATGCCTGTATTCATAGTTTGTTAAAGTAATTATATATGTAATTTTTTATATATAGAACAGTGTGTTTTAGTATAATGTGCTCTGTTTGCATATGTCAATATTTATATATATAATCTTGCTCATATGAATAATAAGGGAGGAAAAGAATGAATGCTTTAGGCTACGCTCTGCTTGGCATGCTTGTGCGAAAGCCCTGCTCAGGCTACGAATTAACGCAACTGCTGGAAGTATTCTGGCAGGCCAAACACAGCCAAGTGTATCCGCTGCTTATGAAGCTTGAACAAGACGGGCTTGTCACATTTGTTTATGTAAAACAAACCGGGAAACCGGATAAAAAAATCTATTCGATTACCGATAAAGGAAAAACGCTGCTTGCAGAGTGGACCCGCAAATCGCCCGCTCCCCCCGTCATCCGGGATGAATTTCTGGCCAAGGTGTATTCCATCTGGCTAACGGATAAGGATACGGCACAACGCCTTTTTCATGAACGCATGACCGCTTATGAGGAAAAAATTGCATTTCGCAAAGAAGAAATCAAGAAAATGAAAGAAGAATACGGGGATGAAATTGAAAGCATTACTTCCCGTCATTTCGGGCGCTACCTTCTCTTCTGCCGAAAACTGAAACAGGAGGAAGAAGAGATTGCCTGGTGCCGCTGGGTACTCGGCTTACTTGCGAAATAAACAAAACCGGGATGACGTCATTCTGCCATCCCGGTTCGTTTATTTTTTCTTGCGTGTTCTGTATACTTCTTGAATGGCTTTGCGGCGCTCTTTGCGCTGCTGCTTTTCTCTTTCAGCCTGCATTTTTTTCTTGTATCCAGGTTTAATCTTTCTAGGTTTCGCTTTAGCCCGGCCTCCTCCTAACGCAGGTGCCGGCTTTTTCTCCGCACTGCGGTCCTCTGTCCGTGCTTCCTGAATGCCATCGTTCGTATCTCGAACCACCTTGCGGGCCTTACGTTCTTCACGTTTTTTGCCCCCGAGAAACTTCTGCTCGACACCGCCGCTAATGGCGCGCGAGAAACGGGTAAACCACTGTTTCTGACGAGGGGAAATCAGCGAAATGGCTTCTCCTTCCTGCCCGGCCCGGCCGGTTCTGCCTACGCGATGGATATAGCTCTCCAAATCGGACGGCATGTCGTAGTTAAACACATGCGTAATGCCTGCCACGTCCAGGCCGCGCGCCGCAATATCCGTCGCGACGAGATACTGGAATTTGGCTTCGCGGAACCGGTCCATAATCTGTTCCCGCTTCTTCTGGGTTAAATCGCCGTGCAGCGCTTCCGCTTCAATGCCGTTCTCCTGCAAGCTGCGCACCAGCTCGTTGACGCGCTGTTTTGTATTCGCAAAGATCACGGCTAGATACGGACGGGCATCTTTGACCAGTTCCAGCAGCACATCAAGCTTGTCGCTTTGGTTCACTACATAATAAGATTCTTTTGTGTTTTCCGCCGTCATCTGCCGCTTCTCGACCCGGACAATCTGCGGTTGATTCATGAAACGGTGGGCCAGACGACGCACTTCATCCGGAATGGTCGCAGAGAACAGGAGCACTTGTTTTTGCTGCGCTGTTTGGATGAAGACTTCTTCTACTTCTTCGAGAAAGCCCATCTCGAGCATTTTGTCCGCTTCATCGAGCACAAGCATTTTAATCCGTCCGAAATGAAGTGTCTCCCGGCGCAGGTGGTCAAGAATTCGGCCCGGCGTGCCTACCACGATATGCACCTGTCCCGAAAGCTTACTAATCTGGCGTGTAATGTCCTGACCGCCGTGCAGCGAGAGTACGTTAACGCCCAAATGCTTGCCCAACTCGGCTATATCGTCTGTGATCTGCATCGCCAACTCACGGGTCGGCGTCATAATCAGCGCCTGCACGTCTTTTTTATCCAGCTCCAGCATTTGGAGCATCGGAATGACGAAGGCCGCCGTTTTGCCGGTTCCAGTCTGGGCCTGCCCGATGACATCTTTTCCTTCGAGAGCCAGCGGAATGGCCTGCGCTTGAATCGGGGTCGGTTCTTTATAATACAAATCGGCAATCCCCTGCAGAATTTCCGGTTTCAGCTGAAAAGCAGTAAATGAATTCATGATTTCCTTCCTTTCTCTGCTAAAACAAACTATTTCTTATTCTACCCGATTTCCGCTTCTGATCGCTACCCGAAAAAAGAAAACAGGCGCGGCCGGCCGAATAGCGCTGCGCACCTGTGCTTCTTCTATAAGAATTTACTCATAAATACCTCGTCCACATGTTTACCATCCAGTATAAACTGGTCTTTACGGTATCCTTCCACTACGAATCCGTATTTTTTGTACATATCTATTGCTCTTTCATTATCGGCAAATACGTCAAGACAGACTTTCTCCAGTCCATGGTGCTTGGCCCACTGCAGCGAATAATCCATCAGCTTGGATCCGATACCGTATCCCTGAAATCCGGGGCCGAGCCAGATGCGGAACGTACCGATATGCCGATTCATCTCTAGCTGTCCGCGTTTGATCTGGGCCACACCGGCTATCGCGTCGCTAATTTCAGCGACCGTATACATGCTGCCCTCTTCTTTCATCTGGCGAATGAACGCCGCCTCTTCTTGCGGACTATTCATCGTATCCTTCTCTTCCTCCAGATAAACGCCATCGTCAAGTACGCGGCGCAACCGCTCGATAATCTTCGGCGCATCCACTTCCATCGCCTGACGCAGCACCATCACTTTCCTATCCTTTAAGCGGTACAGCCATATTTTACGAAATGCGTCGTTTGTCGTTTTTTTTACCTTCAATATTGTCCCTCCGCTCCTGCGTAATAGTCAGCAAGCAAGCTATTAGTATAGTACCTCAGAGGGAGGAAAGTTATTACATCGCCGGCGGTTCTTTGCCCAGCAGACGCAGCGTCATATTTACCTGCGCCAGGTGGTAAACTTCATGGTCGAACATTCGATGGAACAGCCAAGAGAAAGTTGGATTATCGATTTTCGCGCCGCGATAGCCTTCCGGCATAGTAAATGGCGTGGCCAATTTCGATACTTCCATTTCGCGAAGTACGTTTAGCGTATGCTCACGCGTTCCTTCTAGATAAGCAAGAATATCGGCGATTGTCGCAAGCTCCGCTTTCCGCTTGGGTGCCGCTTCCTGTCCAAGAATAATGCCTTGAACGAACCAATCTTCCGCCTGTGCGATATGCCGCAGATGAAATCCGATAGAGTTAGGCACCCCTTGAGGTTTTTGTTCAAGGAGATCCGCTGTTAATTCCCGATAGGCCGGAAAGAAACGATCGCGCAAATCGTTGACGTGTGGGAATAATTCGATAGCTTTCAATCTTTGCTCACCCTTTCACTTGATTATGCAGAAAAATTATATCATAATTCAGACTATTTTACCTTTTATTAAGTTTTTTATATCCCTTCTTCTCTTTTTCATTACAATTGATTATAATAGAAGAAATTTTAATAGAAAGCACTACTAGGGGATCCCGAGGAGCCGGGCTGAGAATGAAACGCGTTGAAGTTTCTAAACCCTTGGGACCTGATCTGGTTCGTACCAGCGTAGGAAAGTAGTCGGCATAAAAGCGTTTGTCATTGACGTATCAGGCCGGGTCCCATAATAGGGTCCCGGCCTTTTCTGTGAAAATCATGAGAAAAGAAGGAAGGGGGAGAGGAATGCACATGGCACATGCTCTTCACGTCATCAGCAGCGGTACGCAATCACTTTCAGACGTCCGCAGGGTTGTGGCGCGTATTCACCCGTATATTACCATGTTCCACCTGCGCGAAAAACAGCGAACCGCTCGGGAGTTATGGGAATGGACACAGGATTTGGTTGCGACCGGTCTGCCATGCACCAAACTTGCGGTAAACGATCGGGTGGATGTAGCGCTTGCGAGCGGAGCCGCTGCCATTCAAGCCGCGTATCACAGCCTGCCTGCCGGCGTCATTCGCCGTCTGGCTCCGCATAGGCTTATCGGTGTCTCTGTCCACAGCGTCACGGAAGCAAAAGCTGCGGAAGTGTCAGGCGCCGATTATGTGCTGTTCGGCCATGTCTTCGCCTCGGCTTCCAAGCCTGGCCAGGCCGGTCGGGGACTTGCGGCTTTGCAGGAGATCGTGGAAAGCGTCAATCTGCCCGTTATTGCATTGGGCGGCATTACGCCTAACAATGCGCCGGATACGCTGGCGACGGGCTGTGCCGGAATTGCCGTACTGTCAGCCATTATGCTTGCCAGGGACCCTATGCTTTCTGCCCAGCAATTTCAACAGGCCATGCAGAATGTCCGTGTATCGCCCAGATGCGCGTGGCCCATGGCAAAAATGGAGGGTGTTAAATGATCAAGCAGGATGTTGTCATCATCGGTGGCGGTGTCATCGGCGTCTCTATTGCCTATCAACTGACAAAAAGGGGCAAAACAGTCACCTTGTTGGAGAAAGATACGATCGGGGCGCATGCATCAGGGGCGGCAGGCGGCATGCTCGGCGCTCAGGTCGAGTTTACCGAGCCGGGTCCATTAGTAGATCTTTCTCTGCGCAGCCGCGCTATGTTTACAGAAATCGCCCGAGAGCTATATCAGGCTTCCGGCGTCGATATCGGCTTGAACAATGCAGGTATGCTTCGTATCGCCTGGACGGAAGAAGAAGCCGACACGCTAAAAAAACGCGGTGCCTGGCAACAGGCGATGGGCCTTCAAGCCGAGTGGATGGACAAAACGGACGTCAGACGGATGGAGCCGGCGGTAAGCGATGAAATTACGGGCGCTCTTTACCTGCCGGACGATATCCAGGTCTCGGCACCGGATTTGACAAGGGCGTTTGCGGTTGCCGCAGCAAAGGGCGGTGCCAGGCTTCTGGAACGATGTGAGGTGCTTGACATCGAGCATACAGACAGCCGGATTACAGGGGTTGTGACGACACAGGGCCGGTTTACGGCCGATCATTACGTGCTTGCTGCCGGAGCATGGAGCGGCCGTCTGGCGCATACGCTCGGCCTGCCGCTCTCCGTTTTCCCTATTAAAGGGGAAGCGTTCTCCGTGCTTTCTATGCCGCAGCGGATCGAAAAAACGATCTATTCGCACGGATGCTACATTGTTCCGAAAGACGGAAACCGTCTGCTCGTCGGTGCTTCCTCTGCAGACTGCGGGTTTGATAATCGGCTGACAATTGACGGCCTGCAGCAGCTCATGACAAAAGCCGTTCGTCTTCTGCCCGCCTTAAAAGACTGCCCGCTTGAAAAGACATGGGCCAGTCTGCGGCCACAGACCAAAGACGGCCTCCCGTATTTCGGACCGGTATCGTCTTTTGCGAACCTGCTGGCGGCGACCGGGCACTACCGCAACGGGATTCTTTTAAGCCCGCTGACCGGTGAAATGATTGCCCGCATGGTGACAGGTGAAACGCTTGATATCCCGCTTGCGCCTTTCACCGACAGACGTCATGTTCATCCCATCCTGTAAATCTAAGGAGGTACGCCTATGAATATAACAATTAACGGCGAGATGCAAACCATTCCTGACACGGTCGGGAATGTCCAGCAGTTGCTGGAATATCTGCGTCTTGCAGATCGCATCGTGGTTGTAGAAATTAACCGCGACATCCTGCAAAAAGAACAGCATGCCGCAAGAAGTATCACGGACGGCGACACAATTGAGCTTGTACATTTTGTTGGTGGAGGTTGATCATCATGCTTCGAATCGGACCTTATGAATTCTCATCCCGCCTGCTGCTCGGCACGGGCAAATTCCCGAATTTCGATATACAGCGCCGGGCGGTGGAAGTCTCGGGAACAGAAATCTTAACGTTTGCCGTGCGTCGGATGAACATCTATGATCCGGCACAGCCGAACTTTTTGGAACAGTTGGACCTGCAAAAATACAAGCTGCTGCCCAATACGGCCGGCGCAAGCACAGCCGAGGAAGCAGTGCGCATCGCCCGCCTTGCCCGTGCATCCGGATTATGCGATATGATCAAGGTGGAAGTGATTGCGGATACGAAAACCCTGCTCCCTGACCCGATCGCGACACTGGAGGCGACCAGAATTCTGGTCGAAGACGGATTCATCGTATTGCCTTACACGAATGACGATCCCGTATTGGCACGTCACCTGCAGGAAGCCGGTGCGCATGCGGTCATGCCGGGCGCATCGCCGATTGGCAGCGGCCAGGGGATTCTCAATCCGCTCAATCTGAGCATCATCATCGAGGAAGCCACCGTTCCGATTATCGTCGACGCCGGAATCGGAACTCCGTCCGACGCGGTGATTGCGATGGAATTAGGCGCTGACGGCGTACTGCTGAATACGGCCGTGGCCGGCGCCAAAGACTCTGTGAAAATGGCGGAAGCGATGATGTTGGCAATCAAGGCGGGCCGGCTGGGATATGAAGCAGGCCGAATTCCGAAGAAACGGTACGCCCAGGCCAGCAGCCCAATGGAGGGAATGAGCAAATAATGACATTGCCGTCTTTCGTTCGCGAAGAATTGGCAGAATATGATATCGTAGTCGACCGTATCCTAAAACGCTATACGGAACAATGAAAACCGAAATTTAAAAAGCCGGAAAAAGGGACTGGCTCACCCTTTTTACCGGCTTTATTCTTTTTCCTTTAATGATTTAATATTCCTTGACGCTCCGTCTCTTTCAATGCAATCTCCGCCGCTTCCCCGTGGCGTCCCATCAGCGCGTAGCGCATACTGTCAAGCAATGCCTCCCAACTCGCTTCAATTACGTTCGCCGATACACCTACCGTACTCCAACTATCCTTACCGTCCCGCGTCGATTCTATGAGCACACGCACTTTCGAGGCGGTTGCATCCTGCTCGCTCAGCACACGCACCTTATAATCGGTCAAATACATCTCTTTAATATCAGGGAAGAACGCTTCGATGGCTTTGCGCAGCGCGTTATCGAGCGCATTGACCGGTCCGTTTCCTTCTGCGACGGTATGCACCGTCTGTCCGTTTACTTTTATTTTCACCGTCGCTTCGGTTACGGCATCATGGTCCCCGATTTTCTCCATCAGTACCTTGAATGACTCTACCGTAAATACCTCTTCGTACTCTCCCAGACCTTTGCGTACAAGAAGCTCGAATGAAGCCTCGGCTCCCTCATACTGGTAGCCCTGATGCTCCAGCTCTTTTACCTGCTGGATAATTGCACGGCCTTCCGGTGTATTCTTATCCAGATCGATATTAAGCTCCTGGGCTTTAAAGAGCAGGTTGCTTTGTCCGGATAGTTCTGACACAAGTACGCGACGTGTATTGCCAACCGCTTCCGGTTTAATATGCTCGTACGTCTCCGCCGCTTTCAAGATCGCGCTCACATGCATTCCGCCTTTGTGTGCAAACGCGCTCTGTCCGACGAACGGCTGAACATTCGGCGGCATAATATTGGCGATTTCATACACGTAGCGTGACGTATTGGTCAACTGTTTCAACTGTTCTTCCGGTACACAGGCGTAACCGAGCTTAAGCTGCAGATTAGGAATGATCGAGATTAGATTAGCGTTACCACATCGTTCGCCGAATCCATTAATTGTGCCCTGCACCTGCGTCGCCCCCGCCGCTACCGCCGCCAGCGAATTCGCGACGGCGAGTTCTCCATCGTTGTGACAATGAATACCGACCGGTGTTTCCACCGTTTCTTTTACGCGCGTCACAATCTCGCTAATCTCGTGCGGCAGCGAGCCGCCGTTCGTGTCACACAGCGTCAACCAATCCGCTCCGGCATCCGCCGCCCGGCGTAACGTCGCCAGTGCATACTCAGAGTTGTGCTTGTATCCATCGAAGAAGTGTTCCGCATCGTAGATAACTTCCAGTCCTTTTTCTTTGAGGAACCGAACAGATTCATAAATCATATTCAAGTTCTCTTCGAGTGTAGTGCCCAGTGCTTCGGTAACATGGAAATCCCAGCTTTTTCCGAAGATCGCAACAGCTTCGACACCGCTCTCGATAATCATATTCAAATTCGCATCAGCATCCGCCGTTATGCCGAATCGGCGCGTGCTGCCGAATGCGGTAATTTTCGCATGTTTCAAATTCAACTCCCGAGCCCGCAGAAAAAACTCCATATCCTTCGGATTGCTGCCGGGCCAACCGCCTTCAATATAATGGACGCCAAGCTGGTCCAGCTTTTTTGCGATTTTCAGCTTGTCATCCACCGAGAGACTAACACCTTCTCCCTGGGTGCCGTCCCGCAAAGTTGTATCATAGATAAAAACTTGACCCTTCAACGCTTCGTCATCCTCCCCTTCACGTACTCTCTCATTTACTCCTTTAATCCATTATTCTGAATTGATTATTTTTTTCTGTAAAGTATATCATATCATGCAGAGAGTAGCTATACATAACATTTTTCGTTATCATGAAGGAAAATGAGTAATCGGAAAGCGGGAAATGATATGCGCAGCCGTTATTACGGAACGCCGGAACAACTGAAATTCAGCGATGCACTCGCTGTATACGAATACATCGTACCACGCCTGAATAAGACAATTATTCGCCATGGAGAGTACTTGATTGATACGCAGGCGCTGCTTGCGCCGGTCAATCTCGATTGCTTCCACTGCCACCTTGTGCATGGACACAATTGCTGCGAGCAGGGACAGCCGTACTCCATGCACGGCGACAATCTGACTTTATTCGAAGAACACGCCTTTACCATCCTTGAGGCCTATGGGGACGACGGACGTGCGGAGGAGGCCAGAGAAAAGGGATTATATGAACAGACGGCTGATACGAATTACTATCCGTCTATCCGCAAATACAAGGGAGACTGTCTTTATTTAATTGAAGATAACGGGAAACGATTATGCGCCATTCATCGCTACGCTCTTGAGCGGAAGCTCGATCCGGCCAAGCTTAAACCGTTTAGCTGCTCCCTCTTTCCATTGGAGATTATCGAATCCGACCTCGGCCTGCTTGTTACCGCACTGACAAGCGAAACGGAGCGGTTCAGCCGCTGGGGGGATTATTATCGCCACCGCTATTCATGCGTCAATCCGAAACGACGGCCAAAAAATACGCCTGATGAGTATTTTGCCAAAACAGGCTATGTTCCGGCCTGGATGTGGGCACGCGACCTGCTTGCTTCTTATTGGGGTGAAAATACGGTGGCTGACATGGAAGTACTGCTCGGTCTTTCCAAATAACCCCTGGTTTTCCTTCTAATTTTCCACTATGGAAGGTATAATAAGTAGTAAGTACATATCCAGAAAGGATGTTCAAAAAATGAAATGGCAAGACGATTCAACCCAGCTTCTTGATGAACTCATGAAACCGCTGCCGGTTTTTGTACGCCCGATGGCGAAAAAATCGATTAAAAACAAGGTAGAACAAGTGGCCCAGGAAGCGGGTGCAGAAGAAGTAAACCAGGATCATGTCGTACGCGGATACATCATCGCCGCCCCTGACAAAGAACGGGCAGTAACAGCCTTAGAAGCCAGCAAAATCGATTTAGCTCCATATGCTGATTTATTAAAATAAAAGGAACACATAAAAAACGGGTGAAGAACAAAACGTTCCACCCGCTTTTTTTTGCGTCGTTTTATGATTTGGTATGCAGCACATGAGACAACAGCGCGCGCGGGGTCTGTGTACGGTGCAGCGTATATTTCACCCATAACGTATTCATTAGGAAAAGCGTCGCTGCCATAAAGAAGAGGCCATGCAGGCCAATCGCGCCGCTCAACGCGCCTCCTGCTATCGGCCCGAGCAGATTCCCCAGATTCATCGCGCTCGTACTGTACGCGAACGTCTGGCTCTCCATTCCTTCCGGCGCATGCTTGCGAATCAGATTGTTAACCGAGGGAATCAGTCCCCCGATGCACATGCCAAGCAGAAAACGCAGCACCATCAGCGGCCATACCGAATGCACAAGCCCCTGCGGAACGAAGAATACAACCATTCCTATAAGACAGATTAGCAGTACGTACTGAGAACCGATTTTATCGCCCCATTTGCCAAGCAGCGGCGAGAATAGTATGGTCGAGATACCGGACACCGAGATAACCACACCGACCATCAGTGACATGAACGCCCCACCGCGCCATAGCTCCTGTACGTACGAAGACATGAACGGATTCGTACTCATCATCGCAAACTGGATAAGAAATCCGGTCAAAAACAAACCGGGCAGCGGAGACGTATGGAGGATTTTACGAAACCCGGTTTCTTTGTTCAAAGCCAGCTCCGCTTTCGGCTTCGGCTGCGGTTTATTAATTTCACGAACAAACAGCAGCACAAGCATTGCCGCCCCAAACAGCAGCAGCCCGGTCACCCGGAAAATATTCCGAAATGTAACCCATTCCGCCAGCAGTCCGCCGAGGAGCGGCCCCAGAATCGTACCCGCCACAGCACCGGACTGGAGGAATCCAAGCGCATAGCCGGTCTTCTCCTTTGGCGTATTGGTCGATACAAGCGCCACCGCCGCCGGAACGAATCCGGAAATCAATCCGTTTAAGAGGCGCAATCCGAGCAATTGTACCGGGGATGCAACGAACCCCATACACAATGTTATGATTGACATGCCGATACCGGAGCGAAGCAGCATGACTTTACGACCCGTCTTGTCTGACAGCTTTCCCCAGAGAGGCGCCACAAGAAACGCGGTCAGGAAGTTCGCCGCGAAAATCCATCCGGTCCACCGCTGTGCCAGCACAGGATCGCTCACTCCTAAATCATGCTGCAGGAAAAGCGGCAGAAACGGAATGATTAAGTTCATTGCCGCCAATACCATAAACTGTGCAAACCACAATATATATAAATTTCGCTTCCATATTTCCATGGACGCTCAACTTCCTTTCTTTAACTTTCAGTACAAACAAAACAAAAAGCCCTGGCACAATCGAATGCACAAGGGACAGATTACGAATCAAAATCGGATAAATTCTACTATATCACCGCTCTTTATGTTTACAACTTCATATTATACGCCACTTACTATAAAAAGTACAGAGACTAAAAAAAGAAAAAATCGTGCTAAAAACTCAGAAAACCACCATGAGCCGCAACCCCGACATGAAAATCGTAGGAAGGGCGGGTGACTTTTGGGGTACGAAGGAAAAGAGGATGCTGTGCGCATCCTCTTGTTCATGTTATATTAGATCCATTATTTAATCTCTTTCAGCGTCGGCTTCTTATCATCATCGTCGTCCATCGTCAACTCGCGCGTGGAGTTCTTGAACTCTTTCAAGGTTTGTCCGAAAGCACGTCCGATTTCAGGCAGCTTCTTCGGTCCAAATACGATAAGCGCAATCACAAGAATCAAAATAAGACCAGGAAATCCGATGTTTGAAAACATAAGAGTTCTCTCCTTTGTAGGCGTTCATAAGCCTATTATAAACGAAATTTGGAAAAAAACCATCAAATACAAAAATTCAATTGTCACAAATTCTTGAACCCTCTTATTTACTATTTCTTTCTTAGCGTCAACATATACCACTCCGGTCGGCATAAAAACCGGATTGGTAAAATCGTGGTACCGATCCCGCGCGAGGTATGGATGAGCATTTCGCTATTCTCTACCCTTTGCAATCCGTCCGGATATTTGCGGGCATATGGCGGATATAATACACCGCCCACAAAGGGAAGACGAACCTGACCGCCATGACTGTGACCTGAGAGTTGAAGGGTTACCCCATATTCTTTCGCCCGATCCGCCAAATCAGGCTCGTGAATAAGCGCAATTACGCATTCACCTTTTCCGATACCGCTGAACGCCGCCTCCCAATCCGGGTCTCTCCAATAATCGTCAAGCCCCGCCACGATAAGCCGTTCATCCACAGTACGGTGCCGTATCGTAAGATTTCGGTTAACAAGCGGGATGAAGCCTGCATCCTGATGTGCTTTAATAATACGATCCGGATCGACATGTCCGCGCACGTCATGATTACCAAGTACCGCATATTTTCCATATGGGGCTTGCAGACGGCTCAGCACCTGCGCCGCTGCCACAAGCTCTTCCATTCCGTCATCCACCAGATCTCCTGTGAACACAATCATATCCGGCTTCGCACTGTTCACCTTCTGTACCAGCGATTCCAGGTCATCTGCCGCAAGTCCGTGACCGATGTGCAGATCAGAGAAGTGTGCGATGCGAAATCCATTAAATGCATCCGGCAATCCCGCTAACGGAACCGTAACATCCTGACGCCGCAGCATATGACGCTCAATAAAAAAAGCGTCCAACCCCGCAAGCAGCATCAATCCCCCGATTCCCGCCACAAGCCGCCTAAGGAAGCTTCGTCGGTTCATTCTCTTTTCTACTTCCACACATCTTTCCCCTTTCCGCTCGCACTTCCCTGAAAAATACGCTACTATAGGAAGGAGTTATCCGCAAGAGAAAATAGAAGAAAATGGAGGTTGTTCTATGAACCATGAACAAATTCGACATTTACTAAATAAAGCACGGCATGCTATTTTTCTCGGCGAATCGTTACAAGAGGGAGAAACTCCAAAAACACAGGAAGAATATCTGGAGCTTTATGAAGCGAGGGTCGAGCGCGACCCTCTGCATGAGGTGTCATTGCTGCGGGAAGCTATAGGTCCACTCCTTCCAATTTATCAAAAGAAATGGCGTAACGATAACAGAGCTGCCGAGATGATGACCGGGAATTCACTTCCCGAACCAAAAGATGACGAAGGATGGATAATGGAAGTGTACGATGAAATTATGAATACGGACACAGAAACAGAATGGGACCAATTTGTCACACGATTTACCGACTAATTCCGGTATAATTAATGAAAAAAACGGGAGGTCCCTGGCAAAATGAACCTTCGCACAAAGAAAGTGTTCTTCACCGCTTTTATATTCCTTTTACTGCTCGCATCCGGCCTTAGCGGCTGCTCTTCCAATGAAGAAGCGGCACATGACGATGGGCATGCGGCCCATCAAGAGCAGCTACCGGGTGGTGACATTATTGAAACAACCTCCGGCCCCGATCAGCTTCCCTCATTCCTTAAAGGATTTGATCCACAGATTGCAAAAGTATATCAGGCGGTAGGCCACAACCATAGCGTGGTCGAGCATATGGCCTGCTACTGCGGCTGCGGCGAGAGCGTTGGTCACAAAAGCAACCGTGACTGCTTCATTCGTGAAGTGAAGCCGGACGGGCAAATCGTCTGGAATTCGCACGGCACAACCTGCGCCAACTGCTTAAACATTGCCGCAGAGTCCATCACCATGAAACAGGAAGGGAAAAGTCTGCTCGAAATTCGCAAACATATCGATAACAAATATAAAGAAGGATTCGCGAAACCGACGCCGACTCCAATGCCGCAATCATAAACCAATTCAAAACCCCAGAGCCATGAGCTCTGGGGTTTTTGCACCTTTATTTCTTGTTATATTTCTTGCCTTGCCATGTATCTCTACGCTTCAACTCCGCATCAATCGCATTCAACACTTCCCACTTCTTCCGGCTCCACATCGGTCCGATGAGCAAATCAGGCGGTCCGTCACCGGTCAGACGGTGCACAATCATGTCAGGCGGCAGAATTTCCAGCGCATCTACGATGAGCCGAACATATTGATCTTTCTCCAGGAACTGCAAAAGACCCGCTTCATACTGCTTCACCATCGGCGTCTTACGGAGAAGATGGAGCAGATGAATTTTAATTCCCTGCACATCCATATCAGCTACCGCACGTGTCGTTTCCATCATCATCTCTTCTGTTTCACCCGGCAGACCGAAAATAATATGCGAGCATACCCGAATGCCATGCCTGCGCAACTTCTCTACGCCTTCATAATAGCATGCCGTATCGTGCGCACGGTTAATCAGTTGTGAGGTCGATTCATGAATCGTCTGTAAACCAAGTTCTACCCAAAGGTATGTCTTCTTATTTAATTCAGCCAGCAACTCGACCACATCGTCCGGCAGACAGTCAGGCCGGGTCGCGATGGACAGCCCAACCACGTCTTCCTGCTTAAGAATAACTTCATAATAGTCACGCAGTACATCCACCGGCGCGTACGTATTGCTGTATGCCTGGAAATAGCCGATGTATTTTGCGTTTGGCCATTTTTGGTGCTGCCGTCCTTTTACCTCATTAAACTGCGTGACTAAATCATCGCGCCGCCAGCCGGCAAAATCGCCCGATCCGCGCGCACTGCAAAACGTGCAGCCTCCCGTCGCAATCGTACCGTCCCGGTTCGGACAGGTAAACCCCGCATCAAGCATGACCTTGAACACTTTCTCGCCGAACTGCTGGCGCAGATGATAGTTCCATGTATGATATCGTTTATCGCCCCATAATAGTGGAGCGGTTGTGTGTTGTACTTCATTCATTATCTGTCAACCCTCCATGCGTTCAGTATAGCTTACTTCAGCGTATCCGCAAATAAGGCCAAGATACCGGCAGCGATAAGAGGACCGACCGGTACACCACGAAAGAGCGCCACTCCAAGAATCGTACCGATTAGTAAGCCCGTCACGATATGAGGCTGCGCCGTCAGCAGTCCGGCTCCCCGTCCACCCAGATACGCAACACCAAGACCAACGAAGATAGCCGCAATCCCCAATCCGCTCTTCAGCGTATCAAGCAGATTGAGCGCCGTAATCTTGCCAAGCGCAATGGGAGCAAGTACGCCCATCGTCAAGATAGCGATACCGATTTTCAACCCATACTGATTGGTCCAGTTCAGCGGCTGCTCACTCGGCAGAAACCGGAGAATCATAAGCCCGGCCGCTGCAATCCAGACCGCCGCATTTTTTGACATGAGCCCCAGCACGATAATAACTGCCAGAATAATAATCGCATCCATGTTTTTCTCTCCTTCCCAAGCGAAAAAGGACGGCATCCGCTTTATAAAATGGGAACACGTCCTTTTCGTGTTTCTTGTTTTCTTTATCGTTTACAAATCCGCTGCATAATCATTCCATAAGTATACTCCTTTTACTTATAAATATATAGAAAAAATTTATGCTAATTTATATATAAACATTTGAAACCTTTTTGTTCCTTCTCCCGTATGCTATATAGTGAACCCCCCAGGTTATACACTCTAACCTCCTTGCCTTCCGGTTTTATCCGGGAGGTCTTTTTTTATGAAAATCATGAGGAAAGAAGGAGAGGAAAGAGGAAAGAAGATCCAGGGTAGAAAAAGGCGTTCGCCTTTT
>NZ_DFMZ01000041.1:0-4061 GCF_002375825.1 Aneurinibacillus sp. UBA3580 | reverse complement strand
CCTTTTTCCCCATTGAAATCACCTCCTCGTTCTCTTCTCTCTTTTCCTTCGTACCGCAAAAGCAAGCCGCCCTTCTTATGATTTTCATGTCGGGGTTGCGGCTGAAAAGCCATGAGGGTTTTATTTCTATAACCTCTTGCGGTAGACGGGCAAAAAGCATTATGATGAAAACGTTGCGCCGTTTAATAATTCGAAAGGTGCATGATATAATGAACCTGCACGCAACGCCCCGCGAATGCGGGGAATTTGAAAGGAGCTTTCATACTTTATGAGTTTACGCAACGATTTGCGCAACATTGCAATTATCGCTCACGTTGACCACGGGAAGACAACACTGGTCGACAAAATGCTGATTCAGGCCGGAACCTTCCGCGCGAATGAGCAAGTACAGGAACGGATGATGGATTCAAACGATTTAGAAAGAGAACGCGGTATTACCATTCTCGCGAAAAATACGGCGGTAAAATACAAGGACATTACAATTAACATCATGGATACGCCGGGTCACGCCGATTTCGGCGGTGAAGTTGAACGCATCATGAAGATGGTGGACGGCGTGCTGCTCGTCGTAGACGCCTTCGAAGGCTGCATGCCGCAAACACGCTTCGTACTAAAAAAAGCGCTTGAACAAAAAGTAACGCCGATTCTCGTCATCAACAAAATCGACCGTGAGAACGCTCGTCCTGCGGAAGTGGTAGATGAAGTATACGATTTGTTTATCGATCTGGACGCGACGGAAGAACAGCTTGACTTCCCGGTTATCTATGCTTCCGGCATCAACGGTACGGCAAGCACGGACCCGGATAAGCAGGACGACGACCTGAAAGCCCTGTTCGATACGATCGTCGAACACATCCCGGGCCCGGGCGGCGATTTTGAAGCACCACTGCAACTCCAGGTAACGATGCTTGATTATAACGAATATCTCGGCCGTATCGGTATCGGCCGTATCCACCGCGGCACCATCCGCCGCGGCGAAACCGTAGCCCAGATTAAGCGTGACGGCTCCATCAAGCAAGTACGGGTAAATAAACTGTTCGGCTTCAGCGGCTTGAAACGCATCGAAATCGAGGAAGCAAAATCCGGCGATATCGTCGCGATTGCAGGTGTAGAAGATATCAATGTCAGCGATACGATTGCAGATACGGAAACACCGGAAGCCCTGCCGCCGTTGACGATTGACGAGCCGACGCTGCAGATGTCATTCCTGGTCAATAACAGCCCGTTTGCCGGCCGCGAAGGCAAGCACGTAACTTCCCGCAAGCTGCGCGACCGCCTGATGGCAGAGCTGGAGACAGATGTCAGCCTGCGCGTCGAAGAAGTAACCCCGGAACAATATATCGTGTCCGGACGCGGTGAGCTTCACCTCTCCATTCTGATTGAAAACATGCGCCGCGAAGGATATGAGCTGCAGGTGTCTAAGCCTGAAGTTATCGTGCGTGAAATCGACGGCGTGAAATGTGAGCCAATCGAACGCCTGATTATCGATATTCCGGAAGAATACACGGGTGCGATTATGGAGTCGCTTGGCGCGCGTAAAGCCGAAATGGTCAACATGATTAATAACGGCTTCGGCTCTGTCCGTCTGGAATTTTTAATTCCGTCCCGTGGCCTGATCGGCTATCGGACCGAGTTCTTGACCCAAACGCGCGGATACGGTATTCTGAACCATTCCTTCGACAGCTATAAGCCGGTTGTTCCAGGCAGCGTCGGCGGCCGCCGGGCAGGCGTACTCGTCTCCATGATTGACGGCACGGCTACGATGTACGGTATGCTGAGTGTAGAGGATCGCGGTATCCTTTTTGTAAATCCGGGTACAGAAATTTACGAAGGCATGATCGTCGGCGAACACAACCGGGATAACGATCTGGTAGTTAATATCTGTAAAGAAAAGCACGCTACTAACGTTCGTTCCGCTACAAAAGAGGAAACCGTGAAGCTGAAAACACCGCGTATCATGACGCTTGAAGAAGCGCTCGAATACCTGGACGACGACGAGTATTGCGAAGTCACACCGGAATCAATCCGCCTCCGTAAGAAACATCTTAAGAAATCGGATCGCGAACGCGCTGCTAAACAGGCTAAATACGGTGCCAATGTATAAAGTCAAATAACTTACTTTGTTTTTTAGCAACAGGAGGCAGGGCCAAAAACAGGCCCTGTTTTTTCTATGAAAATCAGGAAAAAAGAAAGAGGGGAAGAGGAAAGGAGATCCAGGGAAGAAAAAGGTGTTCGCCTTTTTTCCCATTTATATGGCAGTAAAAAAAGGTGCCCACCATTTTGGGGACACCCTCTTGCTACCCTTGTCCTTACTTATTATCTGTATCGACACTTATATCCGGCACCTTTGGCGCTTCAGGTGCTTTCGGCGCTTTCGGAGGAGCAGGTTGGGAAGGTTCGCTGTCGCGCCGCTCCTCGGCAGATATGCTTTCACTTACAGGTTTATCAGGGTCGAGCAACTCTTCTTTTTTGCGCTCACTGTCATTCCCTGATGACTTTTTTGTAGTCTCGCTTGTTTTGCTGCTTTTCTTCTCTTCATTTGTAGCTTCCCGTTTCCTGGTAGACGACTTCTTAGGTTCGTCTTCCTCCGTACGCTGCTCTTCCCTCTTCACCACACGCTTACTGCTTTTTTCCGACTGGCTTTCTATTTTCTTCTCTTCATCTATCTCTGCCGGATCAATCGTCTTCTTCGATCTGCTGCTGCCGCCGGAAGGCGAGTCGTTGTAGCGGGTTACAGTCGAAGGATCGATGCCCATAGATTGCTGAAGCGCCAGACGGTTCTTATCCATCGTCTCCTGCGGGATGATAGTACGGCTGTTCTTAGCATCCCAATCAGCGCCTGTATTCTCAAGCTTTATAATGTTCTCCCCGTCCAGCTTGCCGAACGTCATGGCAAGACCTTTTAACTGGTCAAGCGTCAAGTCGGTTTTGACATTCTCTCCAACCGCGTCCATAACTTTAAAGAAGTTCGCAAGACCGGCAAACGATTTCATCTTCTCCATAGCGGCACGAATGACAGCCACCTGGCGGTCATTACGCTCATAGTCGGTCGAGTAATACTTTAATCCTCGGTCATCATGACGGTGCCGCACGAAGTCAAGCGCCTGGTCCCCGTTCAGTGTCTGAAAGCCGGGTTCTAGATTGATACTCGTACCGTCCGTCGGATCATTATACACCAGCTTACGGTCTACGTTCACTTCCACGCCGCCCAATGCATCGATACCTTGGCGGAAACCTTCAAAATCAATAATAACATAGTTATTAATAGGGATACCGTAGATACTTTCCAGCGTCTTCTTCACAAGGGATATGCCCGTCTCCTCTGGCTCTTCGCCTTTCCGCTCCGCTTCCTCACGCATCATCTCACCAAGTTTGTATACGAAGTTAATCTTTTGATCATGTGTTTCTCCCGGAATGACCACCCGGGTATCACGCGGAATGGAGAGCATCGTAATTTTCTTTGTTTCAGGATTCAGCGTCATAATAATCATAACATCCGTCAGACCGCCGCCATACTCGCCGCGCGTGTCCTTGCCAAGCAATACGATGGATATCGGCCTTTCAGTCGAATATATCGTTTCCGCTTTGGCGACGCCCGCTTCTTTGGCGCTCGATTCCACTTCCGAATGAATTTTATTAAGGAAGTCTTGCGCCTTCAAATACGCGGCTGTCGCTGAACCACCAATAATAAATAGCATAACAGCAAGAATAGTTATCCATTTTCTTCTTCGATTCGCTTTGCGAGCCTTTTTTTTGGCTTTGCTCGCTTGGCGAGATAATTCCTCTGACATGATAGGAATCTCGCACCTCCGGATTCTCTTAAACTAGCAGTCTCTTGTTTGACGCCGAATAGAACAGAAAGTTTCACTATTTTTTGCCTATAACTAAAACAACGATAATCGAGTTTTTAGGATTATGCAAGTGTTTTCTTCGTAACATTTCCTTATATGTCAAACTTTTTTCCTCTTTCCTTCTTTTCTCACAATTTTCACAAAAAACCACCATGGCGTCTCAGCCGCAACTCCAACATGAAAATCATGGGAAGGGCGGCTGGCTTTAGT
>NZ_DFMZ01000063.1:24948-39958 GCF_002375825.1 Aneurinibacillus sp. UBA3580 | reverse complement strand
AAGAATGAGGAGAGGATTTTGATGTAGAAAAAGGCGACCGCTTTTTTCTTCCTTAGATCTTTTTTCCTTCCTCTTCTCCTTCTTTCCTCAAGATTTTCACAGAAAAGGGGCTAAAATCGTGAGAAATACATGGGAGTTTTATTCAACAGAACGGATCGTTTTCGGAAACGGCGCCATCAACCAGCTTGATGCCATTTTACAGCGTATCGGGGCCAAGAATGTCCTGCTCATTACCGATCCCGGCATCGTGAAAGCGGGCATCGCCGACCGTGTCGTATCTCTATTAAAAGACGCAAACTATCAAGTGATCGTCTATGACAACGTGGTACCGGAACCGCCGGTGTCAAGCGCGATCGAATGCTATGAATTTGCCAGGTCGCAAATGGAAACCGACGCCATCATCGGGCTTGGCGGCGGCAGCAGCATCGATATGGCCAAAATTGCCGCGCTGCTCGTCAAATACGGCGGCCATCCGCTTGATTACTACGGCGGCGAGAATCAAATTCCGGGTCCGATCGCACCGCTTATTGCCATCCCGACAACGGCGGGTACCGGCTCGGAGGTAACGTCCGTCGCTGTCTTAACCGATACGGAAAACAATATCAAAGCTGGTATTTCTGACAACTACCTGCGTCCTGCGGTCGCGCTGCTCGATCCGGAGCTGACGGTTGGCCTGCCGCCGTATGTAACGGCCTGCTCGGGTATCGATGCTCTGTCGCATGCCGTTGAGGCGTATACCGCAAAAGATTTTAAATACATTCAGGCAGAAGGGCCGATTTTATTCCAGGGATCGCTGCCGATTAGCGATGCGCTGGCCCTGCATGCCATCAAACTTATTGCTCAAAACCTGACGCTTGCCGTACAGCAGGGAAGCAATCTCGAAGCGCGGGGCAATATGCTCATCGGCAGTCTGCTTGCCGGCATGGCATTCTCCAATGCCGGAACTGCACTCGCGCATGCGCTCGCCTATCCGATTGGCGGTCTTGTAAAATCCCCGCACGGAGAGACGACCGGGCTTTTGCTGCCGTACGTCATGCAGTATAACGCAGCGACAGAAACCGAAAAGCTCGGTGCGGTTGCCGAAGCGTTTGGTGTTCAGACAGAAGGCCTGAGCGCGAAAGAAAAAGCATGGGCGGCGGCGGATGCCGTATTTGAATTACTTGAAGACATTGGATTGCCCACACGCCTTTCGCAGATTGGGATTAAAGAAGAAGATCTACCGGGCATTGCCGAGAAATCATTAGAAATTGCCCGCCTTGTCCGGAACAACCCGCGCGTTCCGACACAAAAAGGACTGGAAGAATTACTGCGTAGGGCGTTATAAACCGTAAAGCGTAAAGGGGATGAAAAAAATGGAAGAAAAAAACCCGATTATCGGCATTACGATGGGGGACGGCGCGGGCGTCGGTCCGGAAATCATCATGAAAGCACTGAAGCATGAAGAAATATATAACATATGCCGACCCTTCGTCATCGGGGACGCAAAACTTCTGGAGCGCGCCGCAGGCATTGTCGGAAACACTGCACAAGTACGCCGGATTGCATCGCTGGATGAGGCTGCTTTTGCGTACGGAACGGTTGAGTGTATCGACCTTGATTTACTGCCGGCGGATTTGCCGTTCGGACAGATTTCAGCGGAAGCTGGAAACGCGGCGTTCCGCTACCTGGAAAAAGCCATTCAACTCGCCAATGAAGGAAAAATCGACGCCATCTGTACGGCGCCGTTAAACAAAGAGGCACTGCACAAAGCCGGGCATATCTATCCGGGTCATACAGAAATTCTTGCAGAGCTTACCGGTACGTCCGACTACTCGATGATGCTGTCTGCCCCGAAGCTAAAAGTTATCCATGTCACGACGCATATTGGACTTCTGGACGCCGTGAAAAAAATTAATCCGTCTCGCGTATACACGGTCATTAAACTGGCGCACGATACACTGCACAAAGCCGGATACGAACAACCGCGCATCGCGGTCTGCGGCATCAATCCGCACGCCGGCGAGAACGGATTGTTCGGTTACGGGGAAGAAGAAGAAAAGATCGTGCCCGCTGTACAAAAAGCCCGGGAAGAAGGCATTCTCGTATCCGGCCCTCTCCCGGCCGATACGCTTTTCTTCCGTACGACGCGCGGTGACTTTGATATCGTGGTCGCCATGTACCACGATCAGGGGCATGGACCGGTCAAGGTGTTGGGACTGGAAGCGGGCGTAAATATTACGGTCGGATTGCCAATTATCCGTACAAGCGTCGATCACGGAACCGCCTTTGATATTGCTGGCAAAGGCATCGCTGACGATTTAAGCTTAAGGGAAGCCATTCGTCAGGCGGTTGAACTGGCGCCGCAACGAGTATAGGAGGATAATAAGAGAATAGGAGCGACAAAGGAACAGCACGAAAAAGAGTCAGGCTGTTCCTTTGTCGTACACATTACCATAAAACGGGGTGAGCATGTGAATAAGCCTAAAATTGTCGTAACAAGAAAAATTCCCGGGCCTGCGCTGGAATTACTGAAAGAGCACGGTGAAACGTATGTGTGGGATTCGGAAGAGGAAGCGATTCCGTATGACATACTTGCGCATGAAATGAAAGACGCGGCTGCGCTTTTCACAAATGTAAGCGACCGCATTGACCGGGCTATTATTGAGGGAGCCCCCAATTTGAAAGTCATCAGCACCATGGCTGTCGGATTTGACAATATCGATATACAGGCAGCAGGCGAGCGCGGAATTCCTGTAGGACATACGCCGGGCATTCTAACGGAGGCTACGGCCGATTTAACGTTTGCGCTTCTGATGGCCACCGCCCGACGCATCGTGGAAGGTTCGGAATACGTGCGCAGCGGACAATGGCAAAGCTGGGGGCCGATGCTTCTAACCGGACAGGATATATACGGGGCAACCCTTGGCATTATCGGAATGGGGCGTATTGGAGAAGGCGTGGCCCGCCGGGCGCTTGGCTTCGAAATGAAGGTGCTGTATCACAATCGGAATCGAAAGCCGGAAGCCGAAGAGAAATGGGGCGTCGAGTACCGTGGGCTGGATGATTTGCTTCGTGAATCCGACTTTGTCGTTTTGCTGGCTCCGGGCTCCGCGCAGAATAAACATATGCTGGGTGAGCGGGAATTCAAACTCATGAAATCAAACGCCGTCTTCATCAATACGTCCCGCGGCACAAACGTCGATGAGGAGGCGCTCTATCGCGCATTGAAGAACAAGGAGATCTGGGCCGCCGGGCTTGATGTTTTTGCAAGAGAGCCGGTTGATCCTGCTCATCCCCTGTTGTCCCTGCCGAACGTCACGGTACTGCCTCATATCGGAAGCGCCAGCATTGCCACCCGGGAAAACATGGCGATGACAGCCGCACAAAACATTATCGCGGGTCTTAAGGGAAAGCCGCTGCACTTTGAAGTGAAGCAATAGATATTCATATGCAGACAGATAGAGAAATTAATGGCATAATAAAACAGAGTATTACAATGTAATAAATGTAATATGCGCTGATTGTTATGATTGATTTATATAGATAAGGAGACGTGGCTGTAATGACCAAAACACTGGAAGAGAAAAACCGGCATCTTACAGAAATTCTTCAGAGCATGGGACGTGTGCTCGTCGCTTTCTCTGGCGGTGTGGACAGCACGTTCTTGCTTGCGCGGGCCAAAGAAGCGTTAGGAGAGAATGTGCTTGCCGTTACTGCGGCATCCGAAACCTTCCCGACCCGCGAATTCAATCTGGCCGTAAGCCTCGCCGAACGCATCGGAGTACGGCATATTCAGACAAGGGTTAGCGAGCTTACGAATGCCGATTTTGTGAAAAACGAACCGGATCGCTGCTTCCACTGCAAAAGCGGACTGTATAGCCATGTACAGGAATTGATCGATCGCTATGGTGAGACGTATACCATTGTAGACGGTTCCAACATGGATGATTTGGGAGAGTACCGTCCGGGCATGAAAGCGGCCCGGGAGCGCGGTGTGCGAAGTCCGCTGCAGGAAGCGGAATTGTACAAAGAAGAAATCCGGATGCTGTCAAAAGAAATGGGATTACCTACATGGAATAAACCGTCTTTTGCCTGCCTGTCTTCCCGTATTCCGTACGGAACGAAGATTACACAGGAAAAGATTGACCAGCTTGATTTGGCGGAAACGTTCCTGTTAAATCTCGGCCTCTATCAGGTTCGTGTGCGCCACCACGATAAGATTGCAAGAATTGAAGTCACGCCGGAAGATATGCCAAAAGTGCTTGAGCACCATGAGAAAATCGATCGTGCCCTGAAATCCTACGGCTTCTCTTACGTTACCCTGGATTTGCAAGGATACCGTTCCGGCAGCATGAATGAAGTACTGAAAGAGGCGCTGCGCAAATGAACGACAAGCTGACGGAATGGCTGACCCAGGTTCAGCAGGGAACATTATCTGTCGAAGAAGCGAAAGAAAGGCTGAAAACGTATGAAGCGCTGGGATATGCCACATTGGATACACACCGTGAGAAGCGGACCGGATTTCCGGAAGTGATTTTTGGGGAAGGAAAAGCCCCGGAGCACCTGCTTGGCATTTTTGAGCAGCTTATGCGTAAACATCCAAAAGTGTTGGCGACAAGAGTAGATCAAAAGAAAGCAGAGTTTTTGCTGCGCCATCTTAAAGAACGCTATCCGGGAGAAGTCTTTCACTATCATTCCCTGGCCCGCACGTTTCATTGGATCAGCCAGCAATATGAAGAATCTTTGAAAGAGGGCTATATTGTCGTCGTATCTGCCGGAACATCCGATTTTCCGGTAGCGGAAGAGGCTGCTATTACCGCGCGGCTTATGGGCAACCGCGTAGAAACGATTCATGATGTAGGCGTTGCGGGGATTCATCGGCTTCTCGATAAAACTCACATCATCCAGGAGGCGAATGTGGTCGTTGTGGTGGCCGGAATGGAAGGAGCGCTTGCAAGCGTAGTGGGCGGTCTCGTCTCCAAACCCGTCGTTGCGGTTCCTACAAGCGTAGGATACGGAGCCAGCATGAATGGAATTGCGGCCCTTCTTTCCATGCTGAACTCCTGCGCAAGCGGCGTGGCCGTCGTCAATATTGATAACGGATTTGGCGCCGGTTATTATGCGGCGACCATCAATCATACTATTCATACAGCAGCGCAAAGGCCGGTCTTGGAGGAGGAGAGCAATTGAGAGTATTGTACCTGGACTGTTTTTCCGGTATCAGCGGGGACATGACAGTAGGGGCCCTGGTAGATGCCGGTGCTTCGGCAGAGCGGATTGAGCAAGAATTGAAAAAACTGCCGGTCTCCGGATATGAGATTGAATGGAGAACGGTTGTAAGGAAAGGAATTTCCGCAACTAAATTCGATGTGCACCTGGTAGCGGAAAGCCATTCCCACGATCATACGCATCATCAAGATGACCACGATCATCTCCATGAGCACACACACGCCCACCATCACGAACACGGCGGTGGGCACCATCATGGAGACGGGCATCATGAGCATCGGCATTACCGTGAAATTATCCGGATGATCGATGCATCGGATTTACCGGAAGGCGTAAAAGTACGGAGTAAACAGATTTTCGCGCCGATCGCAGAATCCGAAGCTGCCATTCACGGAATTCCTGTCGAAGACGTTCATTTTCATGAAGTAGGCGCAGTCGATTCCATCGTTGATATCGTAGCGGTAGCCATCGCGCTCGAAGAGCTAGGAGTAGAGGCCGTTTATGCATCTGCGGTTCCGCTCGGGTCCGGGCATATTCACTGTGCCCATGGCATATACCCGGTTCCGGCACCGGCCACGCTCGACATGCTGCGCGGCGTACCGCTTATGCAAAGCACGCTGCCATATGAGTTAACCACACCAACCGGAGCGGGCATTATTGCGGGGCAGGTTCAGTCATTTGGCCCGCTGCCGTCCATGACCGTTACCGCCATCGGTTACGGAGCCGGTACGAAGGACATTCCGGACCGGCCCAATGTGCTGCGAGTGATTATCGGTGAACTTTCGGATTCTTCGCGTAGACGCGGTGAGATCGAAACGATATCTGTCCTGGAATGCCAGATGGATGACATGAATGGAGAACACTTTGGTTATGTGCTTCCGAAGCTTTTGGATGCCGGGGCGCTGGATGTGTTTTATACGCCGGTATATATGAAAAAGAGCCGGCCTGGCGTTTTAGTGACGGTACTTGCCGCTCCGCAAAATGCCGCAGCCTGTGAAGAGATTCTGTTGCTTGAGACAACGACGCTCGGAGTGCGGAAAAGTCTCTGGGAGCGGCGTATGCTGCAGCGGCAGATTGTTGATATGGAAACGCCGTTTGGAACCGTAAAGGTGAAACAGGCAATCAAAGCAGGCAAAGTCATACGACAAGTTCCGGAATATGAAGACGTACGCCGTATCGCAGAAACCACGGGAGTCCCCTTCTATGATGTATATAACGCTGCGATAGCGTCAACGAAGCTTTCGGAAAAGTGAAGATCGAAAAGAACGCAGCTTTCTCTTGATAGTAGGTTGCGTTCTTATTTTTTTAAGGATAGCTGATGCATGAATGGTGTATCAGTCTTTTTTGTGAATTTTTTTGAATGAATTTGAATCAATTTGAATGAATTTGAATTTTTTTGATTGATAAATCTGTTTATTTTGGTTATACTCAAGGCAATCATAAAAGAAATGAGAGGAGGGAATAGAAGATTGTTAACTCCAGAGCGTTACCAGATGATTCTCGCGCTGCTAAAACAAAAACAGGTCGTGAAAATGCAGGAACTGGTAGATGCCACGGGCACCTCGGAGTCAACGATCCGCCGGGATTTAATTCAGCTTGAAAAAGAAGGTTGCCTGAGACGAATTCATGGAGGAGCGTCTCTGCTGGAAGGAAAACGAAGGGAGCCAAGCATTTTCGAGAAGGCGGAACGCAATATTTCTGAGAAGCGGCGTATCGCGAAAGCGGCGGCGGCACTGGTCGAAGACGGAGATTCCATCTATTTGGATGCCGGAACCACGACACTGCAGATGATTGAATATCTCGTTCAAAAAGACATTACCGTAGTAACGAATGGACTGCATTTAATCGACACGTTGCTCGAGCGCGGGATTGATACCTACCTGCTGGGAGGAAAGATAAAAAATAAGACCAGAGCGTTCATCGGAAGGGGAGCGCTTGAGAGCCTGCAGACATACCGCTTTGATAAGTGCTTCCTGGGTGTGAACGGCATTCATACAGAATACGGCTACACAACGCCTGACCCGGAAGAAGCCCTGATTAAAATGACAGCGATTTCATTGTCGCATCAGGTATTCGTCGTGGCCGATCAGACGAAGTTCGGTAACATTTCATTTTCTAAGATTGCAGACGTGGAGCAGGCGAGCATCATTACCAACGGACCGGAGACGGAACATATGCGCGAGATTGCAACCCAAACTTTAATAAAGGTAGTGTGAGGACGTGATTTATACTGTTACGCTAAACCCTTCAATTGACTACTTTGTAGAGCTTGAACGGTTTACCGTCGGAAAAACCAACCGGATTTCCCGCGAAGCCAAGCAACCAGGCGGAAAAGGCATCAACGTATCGCGTGTGCTGCAGAGATTAGGCGCGGACAATCAGGCGTTTGGATTTATTGGCGGTTTTACCGGAGCGTATATTCAAGACACGCTGAGGAAAGAAAATATTTCAACGGACTTCATCCCGGTGGCAGGCGATACCCGTATCAATATTAAGCTACGGGTAGATAAGGAAACGGAAATCAACGGCCTCGGACCAAAGGTTGATGAGGAGGAAATCCGGCTTCTTTTCACCAAGCTGGATGGTTTGGCTGCAGGCGATGTACTTGTATTATCAGGAAGCGTTCCGGGATCATTGCCTGCGGATTTCTATGCCCGTATTGCTGAGCGTCTCAAAGAACGCGGGGTACGGATTATCGTAGATGCGACCCGGGACTTTCTGTTGCCTGTATTGCCGTACCAACCGTTTCTCATTAAGCCAAACCAGGACGAGTTGGGTGAGATGTTCGGCAAGACCATACAATCGGCCGAAGAAGCCGTACCGTATGGAAAAAAGCTGGTGGACATGGGGGCCGAGAACGTGATCGTATCCATGGGAGGAGCGGGCGCGCTTTTTTTCAACCGCAAGCATGTCCTGTACGCCAGTGCGCCAAAAGGAGAGCTTAAGAATTCGGTCGGCGCCGGCGATTCGGTCGTGGCAGGATTTTTGGCTGCATATTTGCGAGAGGCGGATGCAAAAGGAGCGTTCCGCTATGCGGTAGCAGCGGGCAGCGCAACCGCTTTTTCTGACGGTTTCTGCACCGGACCGATGATTGATAAACTGCTTGAACAGGTTCATATTACGCAACTATGAGGGGGGAGAAAGATGAGAATTACGGAACTTCTAAGAAAAGATACCGTTATATTGGATTTGACCGCTTCTTCAAAGAAGCAGGTCATTGACGAATTATGCGCAAAGCTGGACGAGGCCGGAAGATTGAATGATCTTGCTGAATTTAAAGCGGCTATTTTACGGCGTGAAGAACAGAGCACGACCGGTATTGGGGAAGGCATTGCGATTCCGCACGCCAAAACGTCGGCGGTTAAAACGCCTGCTATTGCTTTCGGCCGTGCAGTAGAGGGGATTGATTATGAGGCGCTGGATGGACAGCCCAGCAAGCTTTTCTTCATGATTGCCGCCAGTGAAGGGGCGAACAACGAGCATCTTGAAACCCTTGCCCGCCTGTCTTCGCTGTTAATGGATACAGCCGTTCGGGAGAAATTGCTTGAAGCACCGACCGAAGAAGACGTGCTGCGCGTTATCGATGAGAAAGAAAGGGAGCTTGCCGGTGAGGAACCGGATGTTTCCGAAAAAAAACAGGAAGTGGACAGAGAACCGCAGGAAGCAACCGAAGCGTCTCCGCTGGGAAAGGTCCTGGCTGTGACGGCTTGTCCTACCGGCATTGCCCATACGTATATGGCCGCCGACGCATTGAAAGCGAAAGCGGAGGAGATGGGGATTCCGTTCAAGGTAGAAACGAACGGCTCCGGCGGCGTCAAAAACAGGTTAACCAAGCAGGACATTGAAAACGCTACAGCCATTATCGTAGCGGCGGATAGACAGGTGGAGATGGAACGTTTTGCCGGAAAACATGTGATTCAAGTTCCGGTAGCGGAAGGAATCCGCCGACCGAAGGAGTTGCTGGAGCAGGCGGTCAAGCAGGATGCGCCGGTGTACCGGGGCGGCGGGTCCGCAGAAAATCGGCCAGGTGTGCCGCGGCAGGAGCGAACGGGATTTTATAAGCACTTGATGAGCGGGGTTTCAAATATGCTGCCGTTCGTCGTGGGCGGCGGGATTTTGATTGCGATTTCTTTCCTGTTCGGAATTCATGCAGCGGACCCCAATGATCCCTCGTATAATCCGATAGCGGGTGTGCTCGCAGAAATCGGTGGGAAAAACGCCTTTGCTTTGATGATTCCCGTGCTGGCGGCATTTATCGCAATGAGCATCGCCGACCGGCCCGGTTTTGCTCCCGGTATGGTAGGCGGACTTATGGCGGCTACGGGAGGGGCGGGTTTTCTCGGCGGACTCATTGCCGGGTTTCTGGCCGGCTATCTTGTGGTCGGACTGAAAAAAGCGTTTGCCAGGTTACCGCACGCACTTGACGGCATCAAATCGGTGCTCTTGTATCCGCTGTTTGGTATTTTGCTGACCGGACTTGTGATGATATATATCGTCATCGATCCGGTAAAAGCTGTGAATGAAGGCTTAACAGCATGGCTGTCCGGAATGGGAACGGCCAACCTGGTTGTACTTGGTCTGATTCTGGGCGGTATGATGGCGATTGATATGGGCGGTCCGATTAATAAAGCGGCCTTTACGTTCGGCATTGCCATGATTGATGCCGGCAATTATGCGCCGCACGCGGCCATCATGGCCGGCGGCATGACCCCGCCGCTCGGACTGGCGCTTGCAACGACCTTCTTTAAGAACCGTTTTACAAGAGCGGAACGTGATGCGGGAAAAACATGCTATATCATGGGGCTTTCGTTTATTACGGAGGGAGCCATTCCGTTCGCGGCAGCGGATCCGGTGCGGGTCATTCCTTCCCTTATCGCCGGATCGGCGGTTGCCGGGGCGCTTGCCATGATATTCGGCATCGGTCTGCCCGCGCCGCATGGCGGCATTTTCGTCATTCCGGTTGTAACGGGCAGCGCACTGCTCTATCTGCTTGCCATTATCGCCGGGGCTGTCGTAACGGCTCTGCTGGTAGGATTGTTGAAAAAACCTGTGAAAGAATAAAAGAAAGGAAGATGTAATCATGACAGAAAAAACATTTCAAATCGTAAGCGAATCCGGACTCCATGCCCGTCCTGCGACGGCACTCGTTCAGGCGGCCACCCGCTTCTCTTCTGAAATCACGCTGGAATACAACGGCAAAAAGGTAAACCTCAAATCCATTATGGGCGTTATGTCGCTGGCGGTTGGCAAAGGAGCCACAATCAAAATTACGGCGGAGGGCCAGGACGAAAGCGAAGCCATTGCAAAAATCGAAGAGGTTATGAAAAGCCAGGGGCTGGGCGCGTAATGACACGGATTGTGGAAGGAATTGCCGCTTCCGCAGGCATTGCCATCGCCAAAGCCTTTATTCTTAAAGCTCCTGACTTTGCCATCGAGAAGCGAAGCGTAGAGAATGGAGAGCAGGAAGCGGATCGTCTTATAGCTGCCCTTGAGAAGACAAAGCGGGAGCTCGAAGCGATTAAAAAGCAAGCACAGGCGGAATTGGGGGAAGATAAAGCAAACATTTTTGCTGCCCATCTTCTCGTGCTGGAAGACCCCGAATTTATCGGGCCGATTCAGGACAAAATCCGCAATGAGCATGTGAACGCCGAGTACGCGGTTCGGGAAACTGCCGATATGTTTATCGCCTTATTTGAACAGATGGACAATGAATATATGAAAGAGCGGGCGGCCGATATCCGCGATGTGACGCGGCGCATTCTGGCCCGCCTGCTGGGAGTTACGCTTGTGGATGTGCGTACGATTGCCGAAGAAGTCATTATCGTAGCGGAGGATCTAACCCCGTCTGACACGGCTCAATTGGATCGTCGCTATGTTAAGGGCTTCACGACGGACATTGGGGGCCGGACCTCGCATTCGGCGATTATGGCCCGTTCTCTGGAAATTCCGGCCGTCGTAGGAACCAAACACGCGACCGAAATGATTGAGCAGGATAGCTGGATTATCGTAGACGGTATGGAAGGAAAAGTCCTTATCCATCCGACCGAGCAGGAAATTCAGGAGTATAAAGAAAGACAGGCGGGATATGAAGCGCAGCGTGCCGAGTGGGCAAAACTTGCGCACGAAGCTACGGTTACGAAAGACGGAGCGCATATCGAAGTGGCCGCCAATATCGGCACACCGGATGATATTGCAAGCGTACTGAGCAACGGAGCCGAAGGCGTCGGATTATATCGGACAGAATTTTTATATATGGGACGTGATCAACTGCCTACGGAAGAGGAGCAGGTTGACGCATACAAGACAGTGCTCGAGCGAATGGAAGGCAAGCCGGTGGTCATTCGCACCCTGGATATCGGGGGCGATAAGGAGCTGTCCTATTTATCGCTGCCAAAAGAGCTGAATCCGTTTCTTGGCCTGCGTGCCATCCGTCTCTGTCTTGATATGGAAGAGGTATTCCGCACCCAGCTCCGCGCGCTGCTTAAAGCGAGCCCATTCGGAAACTTGAAAATTATGTTTCCTATGATTGCTACATTGGACGAGTTCAGACAAGCGAAACGCTTGCTTCTCAGCGAAAAAGAAAAGCTGGAAGCGGAAGGCGTGACGGTGTCTTCCGATCTTGAGGTCGGCATTATGGTGGAAATTCCGGCTGCGGCGCTGTTGGCTGATGTGCTGGCCAAGGAGGTCGACTTCTTCAGCATCGGCACAAACGATTTAATTCAATATACGATGGCGGCCGACCGCATGAATGAAAAAGTCGCGCACTTGTATCAACCGTATCATCCGGCCATTCTTCGCCTTGTAAATATGGTGGTACAGGCCGCGCACAAAGAAGGAAAATGGGTCGGTATGTGCGGCGAGATGGCCGGCGAGCCGGCGGCCATTCCGCTGCTGCTCGGACTCGGGCTTGATGAGCTCAGCATGAGCGCTTCCTCGATTCTTCCAGCGAGGAGCCGGCTGAAGCAGCTCTCAAAAACAGAGGCGCGTGCTCATGCGGAAAAAGCAATGAAAATGGAATCAGCGGAGGAAGTATTCCGATATGTAAGCGAGACGTTTCGCACACTGGAGACGATGAAATAAGAAACGGAATAAGAGAATGATTTCAATGGGGAAAAAGGCGAACTCCTTTTTCTTCCTCCAAAGCTGTTTTGACAGAAAACATACCTGGTCGCCCTTTTCTCTTTTCTTCATATATATAATGTAATACAACCGGAGAACAGGAGAGGGTTTGGTATGGCCATTAAACCGCCGATGTTGAGGCCAGGAGATACGATTGGCATTGTTACCCTGGGCAGCCCGCTGGCCAGGGAAATCATTGATGCCAGAATTGCGGTGCTGCGCAGCATGGGATTTAATGTGATTCTGGGCCAGTATGTATATGCCGCCAATGGATTTCTTGCGGGAACGGATCAGCAAAGGGCCGCTGATCTCATGAGCATGTTTACGAATCCGGCCGTTAAGATGATACTGCCGACGAGAGGTGGGGTGGGTGTGGCGGGCATTCTTCCCTACCTCGATTATGGGGTTATCGCCAGAAATCCCAAGATTGTAACGGGATACAGCGATATTACGATCCTGTTGAATATGTTATACTTTCAATCAGACCTTATCACATTTCAGAGTCTGCTGCTCATTGATTTCAGGCCGGAAACGCCGCCGTATAACTTTAACCAATTCTTCACCGCCACTTCCACGCTGACTGCACCCCGGGTGATTCAAAACCCGCCGGGCATTCCGCTGGTAAGCAGAATTGCGGGCAATGTCACGGGACCCATTATAGGAGGAAATCTAACTTCACTGGCGGATACACTGGGGACACCCTATGAAATTGATACCCGCGGGAAGATTCTGGTCTTAGAGGAGACACACGAGCCGATTAATACTGTATACCGGTACATAAATCATTTAAAGCTGGCGGGAAAATTTAACGATTGTCTCGGTATCATAATGGGCGAGTGCACCGGATGTGAGCCGGCATACGGGAAAACCTACGAGGATCTGATTAACGACATAATTGTGCCGCTCGGCAAACCTTTGATGACCAACCTGACGACGGCGCATGGCCTGTTTAAAGCCGCCATCCCGATCGGTGCCACGGTAAATTTAAATACAGTGAATAATACCCTGACTGTATTGGAAGCCTCGGTGAGTGTGTAAGTACTTTGATGTTCGTATTCTCTTCTTAAGAACCATAGAATTTCAAATATTTATACCGCTCATCAGTATAAAATTAGTACCAGGTAATAATGATTGGTGATATAATCAAGTAATCATAGACAAGGAGGTGTGTTATGTTAAAAGCAAAAATTACAGCGATCGGTACGTATGTGCCCGAGCGGATCTTCACGAATTCAGAATTTGCAGCAATGCTTGAAACGGATGATGAATGGATCCGCAGCCGAACCGGCATTCGCGAAAGACGATTCGCGCGTCCCGATGAATTTACAAGCGACTTATGCGTATCCGCTGTCGAGAATTTACTTAAAAGATACGACGTGTCAATACAGGACGTTGATTTCATTCTCGTCGCGACGTCAACGCCCGATTATGCTTTTCCGAATACGGCCAGCCAGGTACAGGCCCGCCTGGGAATCGAAGGAGCCGGCGCGCTTGACGTAAATGCCGCATGTGCCGGATTTGTATATGGATTGCAAGTCGCCTGTGGAATGGTTGCCTCTGGAATGCACAGGAAGGTACTTCTCATCGGGGCTGAAACGATGTCCAAATCTATTGATTACACCGATCGGACCACATGCATCCTGTTCGGAGACGGAGCGGGGGCCATGCTTATAGAATACAGTGAAGAACCTGGGTTTCTGGCATCTTATATGACATCCAAAGGAGAAGGTGGCGTTCACTTATACCGGACGGGCGGCTTATCTAAACAGATGAACGGTCAGGAGCTTAAAGACACACAATGTATTGTGCAAAACGGGCGCGAGGTGTATAAATGGGCGGTGAGTACCGTTCCGCCGGGAATGAAAATATTGGCGGATCAAGGAGGGCTTACCCTTGCCGATATCGACTGGTTCATTCCCCATAGCGCCAACCTGAGAATGATTGAATCCATATGTGAAAAAAGCGGGTTTCCGTTAGAGAAAACCTTATGGAGCGTGGAGTATTTCGGGAACACATCAACGGCTTCGATTCCGCTGGCGCTGGGGGAAGCCGTAGAGAAAGGAAGAATAAAAGCAGGGGATAAGATTCTGCTCTATGGATTTGGAGGAGGCCTGGTGCAAGCCGGTATGATCGTTACATGGAATGTACAGGAGGAACCTAAATAGGTTCGTGAAAAATAATGACATCTGCTGCTGACCTCCTGCCATTTTGACGGCAGAACATAAGCCTGGCTTTCTTGCCAGGCTTATGTTCTGGTCTGACCGAAAGGCGCAAAGCGGCCGCTTGTCTTCTGTAAGGAAAAAGGACGGGCAAAAATGCCCGCGCGTTTTTCTTGCTCATGTGTTTATTCCCCAAAAATCCGCCGCTCCAGCTCGCGTCCTGTCGGTGTCGCAGCCAATCCGCCCAGGGCGGTTTCTTTCAGGGTATTCGGCATGGCGCAGCCGATGCGGTACATAGCGTCAATGACTTCATCCGTCGGAATTGCGCTTTTTATCCCTGCAAGGGCCATATCGGCGGCGACCATGGCATTGGCGGCTCCCATTGCGTTTCTTTTCACGCAGGGAACCTCCACCAGTCCGGCTACAGGATCACAGACGAGTCCCAGCATATTTTTCAGTGCAATGGCTACAGCTTGGGAAGATTGCTCCGCCGACCCACCGGCCATCTCTACAATGGCGGCCGC
>NZ_DFMZ01000063.1:0-24837 GCF_002375825.1 Aneurinibacillus sp. UBA3580 | reverse complement strand
GGCCGCCGCCATGGCGGTAGCCGAACCGACCTCGGCCTGACACCCGCCTGCCGCGCCTGAAATAAATGCATTGTTTGCGATAACAAAACCGATGGCTCCCGCCGTAAACAGGTAATTCACCATCTGGTCATGGCTGGCATTAAGCTTTGGCGCCACGGCAAACAGCGTACCCGGAACGATGCCGCAGGCACCGGCAGTCGGTGTCGCGCAGATGGTGCCCATTTTGGCGTTGACTTCGTTCGTGGCAACCGATTTGCTGACCGCATCCAGCAGGAGCCTCCCGGACAGCGGTTCCCTTTCTTTGAGATACGTTTGCAAAAGAACCGCATCGCCTCCCGTCAATCCGCTGCGGGAGCGGGCGGGTTCAGCAATGCCACGTCTTACCGCTTCTTCCATAATATCCAGATTCCGTGTCATCATTTCTATGATTTCCTGCCGGCTTTTACCGGATACTTCGCTTTCGACATCAATCATAATTTGAGAGATCGGCTTATTTTCTTTAGCGGAGAGCTCAACGAGTTCCGCAATTGTGCGAAAGGCCATTGTTCGTCACTTCCTTATGTCATTGTTCTTAGAGAGCCGGAGTGCTAGAAACGCGGTTCACATAAGACAGTTCACATATTTCTTTGTATATTGCACCCGATACGGCCTGATCCGTTTCAATCACCATAAGGGCTTCTGCCCCTTTGGATTTGCGGGCCATCTCCATATATCCTATATTTATTTTATGTGCGGCGAGCACTTCAGATACGGCCGCCACCAGTCCGTACCGATCCTCATGCCAGACAAACAGGGTCGGCATATCGCCGGTAACGCGTACAGGAAAGTTGTCGACTTCAGTGATCTCCATCTTTCCGCCACCTACCGAAATGCCGCATACGCTCAGTTTTTTATTCCCATCGTCGAGTATAATGCGCGCTGTATTCGGATGGTTTGGAATATCGTCAGATACATGGATCGAGACTTCCATGTTCGAATCTTTTGCGATGGAGAGGGACTGCGTAATCCGTTGATCGAATGTGTCAAATCCGAGGATTCCCCCTACAATCGCAATGTCGGTTCCATGACCTTTGTATGTTTTCGCAAACGAGCCGTAGAATGTCACGTTCGCTTTTTTGGGCCGGGTTCCGAATAGTTTACGGGCCAGCAGGCCAATTCTTGCCGCTCCGGCTGTATGGGAGCTGGAGGGTCCGATCATCACCGGTCCGATAATGTCAAATACAGAGCGATATTTCATGCCGTCTCCTCCTGTGGATTATGAGGATATAATGAGAGGACTTTAGTGATTTGCGGGATGTGTTCGATTTTGGCGGTAACGCTCTCCGGGATGGCTTCATCCGTCAGAGAGACCAATAATGCGTTTTTTCCTTTCTGTTCCCTCGATACTTGCATGCTGGAAATATTAATTTGATTTTCTGCCAGAATACGCGATACATCGCAAATCACTCCGGGGTAATCCGTGTGATATACGAGAAGTCCGTGTGCATCCGGAGTAATCCGGCAGCTGTAATCATTCATTCTGCTAATAAATACCTCATGATGATCCTTTTCAAATCGGTATTTATTTTTTCCGATTTGTAAGATTGCGATTTCATTTGTATATTCTCCCGAGCTGGTTTCGATTTTAACAGTCCGGTCGGGTGAAGGACCAAGCAGCCCTTCGATGAGTTTTCGTGCGATTTCTTCTCTGTGCTCGTGCGTGAGAATGTTAAGTGTCGCTTCGCTAATCTGTTCCTCTAAATAGCGGATGAGCCTGCCTAATGCAATAAGCCCGGAATAGTGTACCATTTGTGTTCCCCTCGACTTTCATACGGTGCTATCATGATTGTATGGAAAACACGAATGTTATTCAACATAAAAACAAGAAATAGGAAAAATAAGAGATTAATGTTCGGTTTTTAGTTTTTGTAAATCTCTAACTCAAAGCCGATCCGGCATTGATTCGTTTCTATCGGGGAATTCCGGACACCGGCGGCTGAGATAAAGGAGGGGGCATAACAGCCGTGCGCGTCAATATACTCTCACTAAGTAAAAGTACTGAGCGACATCGTGGAAAAGCAGATCAAGACGAAGGAAGAATATTCGTACGTGTGGCTTGAACAATATAAAGGAATAAAACCGGATCAGCCTTTCTATGTGACCGGGGATGCGCTGCATCTTTATTTTTATCCGTATGAGATTGCCGCTTATGCGGCGGGTTTCTTAAGGTTTCCGGTGTTTTCTCTGCATTCGTTTCGGTAAAGGCATTTTAATCATTTCGCATCCATGCATCGACCTTCGTTTTGACAGGGGTAGCACGAGGGGAACTTTTCCTTTGAACAGAAAAAAGAGTTTTTAGTTATATAACAAATGTTGACAAAAACATTTCTGTTATAATACAATGAAAACAAGAAAAATTCAGGAAAAATAGTAAATGGAGGAATGAAAAATGACAAGAAATCTGGACTTTTACAGAAACCTGCCGCCGAAAGAGTGCCGTGAATGTGGTGACATTATGGAAGAGCAGGCAGAGTCTTATATTTATGAGTGTCAGCGTTGCTTTGGTCGTAAACATGAATAAAGAGATGTTTTAGAAGACGCGGGATAATGCCCTGTTTGTTCCTGAAAACGGGAATGAGCAGGGTGTTTTTTGTAGAAATAAGAGAAGAAGAAAGAAGATCTGAGGTAGGAAAAGGTGTTCGCCTTTTTTCGTATTTTGTAAGCGGGGAAAAACGCGCGAGGCGTGTGCCGGCCGAAGAGCCACAAAGCGGCCGCTTGTCCTCTGTGTGGAGAAAGGACGAGCGGCAACGCCCGTGAGTTGTTCTTACCGCATATTTTCCGATAAATTTTTTGCAAGATTCAAGTCAAAATCGTTATTTTACAGTTCAATTTCATATTCTTTTAATTTCCGATAAAGAGTAGGGCGGGAAATCCCTAAATATTTTGCCGTTTTACTTATATTACCGTTTGTTTTTAGAAGAACTTTGATTATTAGCTTTTTGTTTAAGTCATGATTTTGCTGTTTTATATCTTGTACATTATTTATGGAATGATTGGAAAAATCCAGTTCCATGTCCATAACACCTAATGGTTGAAAAATATATCGGGGCAGATGTTCCTTGGTTATCACAGCTGAATTATCCGAGATATAAAACGCTCTTTCAATGACATTGCTCAACTCTCTAATATTTCCATACCAGTTGTGCTTGATCAGAATATCAAACGCTTCTCTAGAAAGTTCTTTTTTACGGCGTCCCGTCGTTGCAACCAAGTCATCTATAAAGTATTCAACCAGCGCAGAAATATCATCCAATCTTTCACGGAGAGGGACTAATTCAATCGTAAACACATTTAATCTAAAATATAGATCGCTTCGGAAGGAGCCTTTAAATGCAATTTCTTGATTTAAATTTTTATTTGTTGCTGCAATGATTCTTACGTCAATGGGGATGGGGGTGTGTCCGCCAATTCTGGTCACTTCTTTCTCCTGAAGAACCCTCAAAAGGGAGGCTTGCAATTCCAGAGGCATGTCCCCTATTTCGTCAAGAAACAACGTACCGCCATTCGCCGCTTCAAATTTCCCCTGGTTCCCACCTCTTCTTGCCCCGGTAAATGCTCCTTCTGCATATCCAAATAGCTCAGCGTTGATAAGATCTTTTGGAATAGCCGCACAATTAATGGCGACAAAAGGTTTATCACAACGGTTGCTTTCATTATGAATGGCTCTAGCAAATAATTCTTTTCCCGTCCCGCTTTCGCCCAGAAGCAGAACATTGGCAGTAGTTTGGGCAGCGGATTTAGCGAGTGAAACGGCTTTTAAAAAGTTCTCGTTTGATCCTACCAGATCTTTCGTTACTATTTTTCGCTTATCTTTGACGGGCTGAGATTTATTCAAAGAGCTACCTATCTCTTTAATGAATACATAATAATAGGGCTCAGAAGTAATGATTTTAATCTCAACTAAATCATGGTTTGCTTTCTTCCTTAAGACAGATGGTATCTCCTGCGGGAAACGATTAAAGATGTCTTCCATAATATTTTCTACGAAATCCTTTTTTTGTTTAAACATTTGTTGGCCCCGTACATTTGTAAACACGATTCGTTTATCTTTTATCACATACAGACAATCACTCATCATTGCAGACACATCTTGAAGTATTGTATGCAAGGATACCTGTTGATGTTTTTGTTCCACGGTATCCACGGCATATTCTACAATACGCGCCAAGGAATTTGTAATGAAACTAAGGGTTGAAATTTCATCAGACTGAATAAAAAAGCCAATAACTCCGTTGAAGGTACCCGATCTGGAACTGATGGGGATTCCTATGGAATGCCAGGTTTGAAGCTGGGATATTGTATGCATGGTATCCTGGACAGAAGATAGGACTTTCCTTTCCCAGGCGAGTTTCAACCCCGTTTCGTCTAAATTTGAATAGGCTTTAATATGGCTCCCGGGTTGGATTTGAGTCCATGTTATGGGAGGGAGCTCGATTCCGTGATTATAGGTGTCCAGAACATTTCCGTCCATATCTATGAAAACCGACAAATAGGGGAGAAAATGAACAGACCTTTTAATTTCATCGAGAAGAACTTCATACTGGGCCAGCTTCTCTTCTAATTTTCCCGTCCCAAGGACGTTTTGCTTGTCTTTATCGCTATCAAGTAATTTTTTAAAGAAAGGAGACGGGGCTATAGTGGTTCCCGATTCCCAAAGGATATCAAATTGCCCGTTTTCATTTACCTTTCCAATGCGAGAGTGTAAGTGTAGATGCTGGGTTTCTGTGTCCACTACAATTTTTCCTTGTGGTGCTTCAAAACTTAGTCCGGACAGGGCCTTCCTTAAAGAATCCGTATCCAGCTTTTTCACTCTTTCTAATGCATGAGTTAGTAAATAAATACTATTATATGCATTTTCCATAGCTGAACTGATACGATCCGTTCCATATGTTTGCTGGTATTGGTTTACAAACGATTGGTTTACTCTGGATTGAATGGTGCTGAAATAAGGGAATGAAGAATAATAGCCTTTAGTGTAAAAATTTCGTAAAGTGGATATTTCTGTCTCAGCGGTGATCGAGCTTGCAATAGGCTTGTTGATCCCGTACTGATGAAATTGTTTATAAAAAGAAACGGCACTATCTCCAACGAGAGTAGAAAAAATGACATCCGGGTTTACTCTTTCGATATCTTTTAAATATTGGTAAAATTTTTGGTTGCCCAGACTACTGTAGTTCTCTCCGACAATGATCCCCTGGTGGCTTTCAACAAGAAAACGTATCAACTGGTTGGTTTGTCGAGGGTAAATGTAATCGGAACCTATCAAATAGAATGATTTTCCTAGATTTTCAATAATCCATGGAATAAAGTGAAGAAGTTGCTGATTGGGGACTGGACAACAATAAAAGATATTGCGATGTTGTTCCTCTCCTTCATACTGTGTGGGATAAAACAGCAGAGTATCGTATTTTTCCAGGGTAGAAATTATCATTTTGCGACATGCAGAAGTGTAAAGCCCCACAAGTGCAACCACTTTATCTGCCAGAATAAGTTTTTCGGCCTTTTGAGCTGTAAGGTAAGGGTCTGAAGCAATATCTTCTACAACAGGTAATAATCTCCGACCATCTATCCCCCCTTTTTCATTAATTTGCTTGATGGCAAGAAGACAGGCTTGATATTGTCCCCGTTCCGTAATCCCTGTAGTTCCGGTAAGAGAAAAAAGTATGCCGATTTTAATTTCGTGCTCTTTCGTCATCATAGCTTTCCCCCTTTTTACACTTGTAACAGTTTTGTACGAGCTATAGAAATTGTAAATGTTAAATAATTTTACATTATCATTACACGTTTTGACAGTGATACCATAGCGAGGGCTGCTTTGAAGATATAATGTGTCAACTATTATAACATAATAAGTCGAATTAGATTACCTATTATTATTGTTGTTTTTTGGTATGGTATTTGCTATATAGAAATGCATAAGCAGGCCAAACAGAGAAGGGATTACCCTCTTCTTCCTTCATGATTTTCACAGAAAGAGTGTTAGGAAATATAACAATGAAGAAGACGGCAGAGAAAAATGCTCATAAAATATAATCATAACTTATAAATAATCATTATATTTTTATATTGCCGATCGATTCTACATCATGGAAAAGGGGGAAGTTGTTAAATCAGGGGAAATAGAAGGCGTTGCTGTTGATAGTATCAAAAAATATCTAACCATTTGATTAAGGGTGCTTGAAAGGGGGGATTATTGGAAGGGTAAGTCTGTTCAAAAGTAATATTTTCAAAAAATTAGAAAAAGTGAGGAGAAATGAAAAATGAGACATGGAGATATTTCTAGCAGTCATGATACAGTTGGAGTTGCCGTTGTAAACTATAAAATGCCGCGCCTGCATACCAAGCAAGAGGTAATTGCCAATGCTAAAAATATTGCTGATATGGTTATTGGGATGAAACAAGGGCTGCCGGGAATGGACCTGGTTATTTTCCCGGAATACAGCACTATGGGAATTATGTACGATTCAGACGAAATGTTCGCGACGGCTGCTTCCATCCCGGGTGAAGAAACGGAGATTTTTGCAGATGCATGCAAAAGAGCGAACACGTGGGGAGTCTTTTCCATTACAGGTGAAAAACATGAAGATCATCCCAACAAAGCTCCCTATAACACGTTAGTTCTTATTAATAATAAAGGGGAAATTGTACAGAAATACAGAAAAATTATACCTTGGACTCCGATTGAAGGCTGGTATCCTGGAGATACGACCTATGTAACCGAAGGGCCTAAAGGTATTAAAATCAGCTTAATTGTTTGCGATGACGGAAATTATCCGGAAATTTGGCGTGATTGTGCCATGAAGGGAGCTGAGCTCATCGTTCGGCCCCAAGGGTATATGTATCCGGCGAAAGAACAGCAAATTATGATGGCTAAAGCGATGGCCTGGGCCAATAATACGTATGTCGCTGTAGCTAATGCTACTGGTTTTGATGGAGTCTACTCTTACTTTGGCCATTCGGCAATTGTTGGTTTCGACGGACGTACGCTGGGAGAATGCGGGACTGAAGAAAATGGAATACAATATGCGGAAATCTCTGTATCACAGATTCGTGATTTCAGAAAAAATGCACAATCACAGAATCACCTCTTTAAGCTTTTGCATCGAGGCTATACTGGTTTAATAAACTCAGGGGATGGTGATCGCGGGGTAGCCGAGTGTCCATTCGATTTCTATCGAACTTGGGTTCTGGATGCAGAAAAAGCAAGAGAAAATGTAGAGAAAATCACGCGGAAAACCGTAGGGACAGCTGAATGCCCGATTGAGGGAATCCCGAATGAGGGCAAGCTTAAAGAAATCGGTGTGTAATTGGGGATACTGTAACGATGTCGATGCCCGTACCAGCGAATTTCTTACCGGGGAACTACGCAAGCACACATGCCCCTGTTCCCCACAGAAGCTATACTTTGGCAGTTAGTGCAGAGACGAAAGTAAAAAATGTAAGAGCGTAACATTTCAAACTTTTCATTGTTGATTTTTTATATGTTTATTTCAAAATATATAATATAATATACAATTATACATTATATACTAGCGTTGTATAAAATTTCAGGAAATCGCTTGAACTGACATCTGGCCCGAGAATATTTTTGAAGAAATGAAAGATAAAAGAGACCAGCACAAACAAAAGAGGAGAGAGAGCATGAACGAACGTTATAATCATGAAGAGCTGAATCTCAGTGGACTACATAACGAAACCCTGGTAGTACACGCCGATGATTGGGTAACCAACGATGGGACGGTGGCTCCGGCGATTTATTACTCAGCCACATTCCGTGCACAAAGTGCCGCCGAATTCGCGGACATGGCGGAAACTCCCCGCCATCCCCGGTATTACACGCGTTACGGCAATCCGGTGCATGAGCGCGTAAAGAAGGTGATGGCTGAGCTTGAGGGCACAGAAACCGCACTGGTAACCGGCTCCGGGATGGGGGCGATTGCTACGACCCTTCTGGCGCTGGTCAGCGCAGGCGACCATGTGATTGCACAGACGCGGCATTACATGAGTACCGCCAAAATCATGGACGAGATGCTGCCGCGATTTGGTGTCGAAGTGACCGTGGTTGAGCAAGCCGATATCACAGCTTTTGCTGAAGCTATTCGGCCCAATACAAAGCTTATCATGGTGGAGACGCCGGCCAATCCGACTTTAGTGGTGACCGATTTGGCCGCCGTGGCGGCATTGGCTCGCCCGCGTGGCATCATCGTCGTGGCCGACAACACGTTTGCATCGCCGATCAATCAGCGCCCTCATGACCTGGGCGCCGACGTCATCGTTCACAGCGCCACTAAATATTTGGGCGGCCACCATGATTTGACAGCAGGTGTGATCTGCACCAGCGAGGAGTTAGCCGAACGTATTTGGCATACACATATTTCCATCGGCTCGGTCCTCTCTCCGATGGATGCGTGGTTACTATTGCGTGGTCTGCGTACGCTTCCGATGCGGATCGAACGGATCAACGCCAACGCCCTCGCCTTGGCCGAGTTCCTGGAGGCACAGCCGCAGGTTGAGCGTGTGTATTACCCCGGTCTTGCCAGCCATCCGCAACACGAGCTGGCGAAACGCCAGATGCGCGGGTTCGGCGCGGTGATCGCTTTTGCAATCAAAGGTGGTTATGATGCAACGCAGCGCTTCGTTTCCGCACTGAAACTGTCGCCTAACGCAGTCAGCCTGGGCGGGATCGATTCACTGGTGGTACATACAGCGGCGATGTGGGAAGGGGTAATGAACGAGGAGCAAATGCGAACAGCCGGGATTCCGTCCAATTTCGTGCGCTACTCGGTCGGCATCGAACATATCGATGACCTGAAAGCGGACGTATTGCAAGCCCTGCAAGTGGTTTAAACCACTTGCAGGGTTTTTTCAGTATTTCCTTTATAGCCGGCGGCTCACATGGAATAAATCTGGTTTATTATGTCTTTGATGTGTGCAGCGGTTATTTTGCTTTCGACTTGTGCCTTCTCATTTACCGCCGCCTTAAGTCTCATGATTTGGACTTCCAATTCCTCATATTCTGCCTCATCTCCCAGCAGTTGTAACTTCCATTTTTGTTTTTTATATAATTCCGATAATGCATTGGCCTCTACGGAAGCTTCTTGCCACTGCTGCTGATCCACCAGCGTTTCAACCCGTGTGGTCTTCTGGAACAAAGGATTTTGGTCTATTTTTTTCGCTGCGCTTGCAGGAGAAGCAAATCCGCATACCATCAATAAAATGATGACAATTCCGTATGATACAGCCCGGCCTACTGGCATGAGTTGATGCATAAAAACGCCTCCCTGAACCGAAGTATATTACCGGTTTATTTTTTCCCAAAAACCACAATACTAACAGCATAAAGATTCGGAATGGGGGATTTTAATGCCGGAATATCTTCTCATACTTATTCGCTCTTTGCTTTCTTTTGTTTTACTTCTGTTACTGGCAAGGTTAATGGGGAAGAAACAGCTTTCCCAGCTTACGTTTTTTGACTATGTTGTGGGTATTACCATTGGATCGATTGCTGCCGCGCTAGCAATCGATCAAAACATTATGATCATTAATGGGATTATCGGACTGATCATATGGGGAGCCCTTCCCATGCTGTTGAGCTATACGGAATTAAAATCGAATAAGCTGCGGCACCTGATGGACGGAGAACCCACCGTATTGATTCGGGATGGAAAAATTCTTGAAGAAAACATGAAAAAAGAACGTATGACGGTTGACGAGTTGATGCTTAGCCTGCGGGCTAAAAACACGTTCCGGCTTTCGGATGTCGAGATGGCAGTGATGGAAACGAACGGAGAAATCAGTGTGCTGAAAAAATCGGATGCAGAACCTGTTACGCCGAAACTGTTAGGAATGTTAACAGAGCAGCACAAATCACCGGGTACTGTTATTGTCGACGGAAATGTTATAGATGCGACGCTGTCATCTCTTGGATATTCGAGAGAATGGTTACTGGGGGAGATAATGAAGCAGGGGGGCACAAGCTTCGAACAGGTTTTCCTTGCCCAAATCGACTCTACCGGCAATGTATACATCGATTTTTATTATGATAAAATGACCCAACCCCAGGCAAAGCAAAAGCCGTTGCTTGAAGCCTCTCTTAAAAAAGTTCAGGCCGATTTGGAGTTGTTTGCTTTGGATACAAACGATCCGGCGGCAAAAGCGATGTACCAGCAGCAAGCCAAACAGTTGGAAACGGTCGTAAACTCGCTGGCTCCGTATTTAAAAGAATAGGCGGATGATGCAAAAAAAGGGACCTCTGCACGTTTTTTCCGGCACAGGCATATACCGATAAATGCAGGTGACTGGCAGACCGCCGTAATAAGACTCCTGTACCCGGCCAGGAATACAGGAGTCTTTATAATGGCGTGTAACGAGGAGTTATTTGGACGATTTGACTACTTTATTGAGGCAGCTTCGGCTTGTTTTTTACATAGTAAACTTTTCTGAAACGAATTTGGGATACTGTCGTGTTGAACCGCTGGTATCGCGCGTTCCCAGCTTCCGAGCAGCATGATGGCTATCAAAGCTGTCTGCGGCGAGATGAGCGGGTGATCAAGTATACCGGTGAGCGGCAGAACAGGCAGTGTAAAGAAGAAGAATGCCATTTGCTGTTCTTTCCATTTTGAAATGACAAACAACTTTATTCCTTTATACAAATACGAACCTGTAAAAAGGAGAAACGCTGTACCTCCGATAACTCCGTATTCGCAAAAGAAGCCGAGAAACAGATTATGCGCATGAGTAATTCCCGTCTTCTCAAATGCGGCATAAGCTTGTTGAAACCCAAGAGGCGTTACACCAAAAAACGGTGAGTTGTTCCACACCTGGATGCTGTATTTCCAGATAGTCTGTCTCGTTTCGAATGATTGTACCATACTATCAAAACGCGGAATTATGCTTGAGAAGGTCCCGGTATATGCCAAAAGAATACAGGAAACGGTTCCGAGTGTGATGGCTACCAGCCGGCTTACTTTCCATGCAAACAAAGTGAGTAAAAGAACCATAATCGCCACGCCTGTGCGAGAGCCGGTTTGTACAATGGCAAGCATAATCGGGAACATAAGCCCGATGTATAGAAAGAAGAATAAGCTTTGTTTTTTCTCGCTTTTGATTGTTTGAAGTATGTTAGCAATCAGGCTTGCCAGACCCAACAGTAAGATAAAGGCGGTAAAATTAGGATTGTATGCACTGCCAAACAACCGCCCCGATTCTTCTAACCCTAATGGAGCCATGCCTATCAGAATACCAAGCCACCAGTTTCCCCCGTACACATATCCTTTGTGTAATTGGATTTGCCCCACTATAGCCATATAAAGGCTTCCTACTATGAGGATATGTCTGAAGTTTTGTGATTTCCAGGCCGTATCTTCTTCTCTTGTATACAGATATACACCCAGATACCCAAGTATCATAATCGGGACGAGAAGATAAATCGGTTTCCACGATTGTATACAGGCTCCAATCGAGGCAAAAATAAGTGTTAAAAAGAAGAAAGGAGCAGGCTGCCGCAGGAAGAGTGGTTGCCTGTGCAGGAGTCGATGGCCCACATGATATATTCCTGCCCCGATAACCCATACAATGCCTGCAGCAGGCAGAAAAAAGAGAAGCAGAATTCCCCATTCAAGAAATGAAACCCGTTTTTTTGCCATTATGGTTTTATCTCCTTGTACGTGCATATATTATGAAGCATACTGTTTCTCATTGTGGGTATTTTTTACGGAGAATAAACGTGCGCGCGGTTGTGTCCATGTATAAAAGAAAAAGCGGACGTCGACAAATAAATAATAGAGAGCAAGGATACACGTATTTGTATCACGGAGGAGTTATCATTGAATAAAAAAGTGCTTATTTTGTCGGAAGCGGTGGGAGCAGGCCATACGAAAGCGGGCGGACTAACTTGTTTTGAAGCGCTGGCAAAAAAGCTTCCGCTGTTTATTTACCGGCCTTTGCCGGGGCACGAAGAAGGCAACAGCGATTTTTTGATAAGCCGCAAGCTGGCCGTTCGCATCAATACAGAAGAGGAGATTGACGGGTGGATGCGCAAACTGCTGGAAGGTCCGCAGGGCGCAGCTTTTCTTATACAAAATATGACTCAGTTCCGGCAAACAATGGATCCGCTGGCGACGGCCAAATCGGTTCTGAACTTTATCGAAGTGAAAAGAGAAAACGAATGCTTTTTATCGTGATAGTAGGCCAATAAAATAAAATTGTAAAAAAAGGAAACTTTTTCATGCATTTTTACGTTATGAGTATAGAGGATTCGATTGTGCTTTTTTGAAGAATGAAGCGGGGGCGTGGGTCGTGTTTAAGCATGAAGAGAGAGAAAATGAACGGGCAAAGCAAATCTTTCGGCGCCTGAATTTTTTATTGATTCTCATATTTTTGGTATTTGCGCTCATTATCTTCCGCCTATCCTATATCCAGGTCGTAAAAGGAGAGGAGTATACGATCAAAGCATCCCGAAAATCCGATCAGAAGATAGCCATTCCCGCCATGCGCGGTAATATTTACGATCGAAACGGAAATTTAATCGTCCACAGCCGAGGCTCGTTCGCCGCCGTATTTCGGGAACTGGACGATATGGACAAGGAGCATTTTATTGCGGTTGCGACCAAGCTTGAGAAAATTTTGTCCGGTGCGACTAAGGAAGGTCTGCTGGAGAAAATGGATGTGGGGCTGCAGTATAAAAACGGTCAGGTTGTTAAAGTCCCGCGCATGACCTCAAAGTTTCTCGAGAAAGACTTAAAGTATGATTTAACACAGCAGGAGATTGCCTACCTGGCGGAGCATCGTACCGAGCTAAAGGGTGTTACGGTCGTCACAAAGCCGATTCGTGAATATGACAAAAAACAAGTCGCTGTACAGGCCGTAGGGTATGTCCGTCCTTTCAACGTGGCCGATAATCAGGGCATCGAATTCTATCGTCAACAAAAAGATTTCTATCTCCCAAATCAGATGGTGGGCTACGATGGAATTGAACGCAGTTATGAAGAAGAATTGCGTGGAGAGAATGGCTACCGCATATATCAGGTGACCGCCGATCAATCGATTGTTCGCCAGATTGCGGAAGTGCCGCCTAAACCGGGCAATAACCTGTATTTAAGTATTGATCAGCGCGTTCAACTGGAGACAAGCATGTTCATTAAAAATTTTCTGCCCAGACTTCGCGCCACCGGAAAAAACGTAGGCAGCGCAAAAAATGTGTATGTGGTTGCCATGGAAGTAAAAACGGGCAAAATTGTTGCCATGGTCAGCTATCCGGAATATGATCCTAACATTTGGGCTGCCGGGCCGGACCTTAAGACATACGAAAAAAATCAGTTTTCTTTTACAAACGGTACGATCCGCAGCGCACCGCATGATGTACGTCCGAAAACGGGCGATGCTGCGGTCATGGAAAATTATAAGCATCCTGCTTCGATTGTGCCGGCAGGCTCTGTAGTTAAGCCGAGCACTGTATTAATGGGATTGGCCGAGGGAGTCATTTACCCTGGACAATACTGGTCCGATCCGGGCGCATACCGTTATGGCGGCGCATCAGACGTGATTCATAATGATAGCGGCCACAACTACGGGTCGCTTACTCCGCAGATTGCGATTCAAAAATCGTCCAATACGTACATGGCGTATGTTGGACATCAGCTAAGCAGAAAGCATAAAAAGAACTCCGTACCGGTGTTGCAGAAATATTTGCATGCCTTCGGACTCGGGGTAAAAACGGGCGTCGATTTGCCGGGAGAATCATCCGGGGGCGAAGACTTTTTGACGATGAACAAGAAGTATGGCCCGCTGGCTGCCATGGTACAATCCTCGTTTGGCCAGCAGGGGCGCTATACGACGATGCAGCTGGCCCAGTATGCGGCCACCATTGCCAACAAAGGCATCCGATTGAAACCGCAAGTCGTTGATCGTATCGTGGATAGCAACGGGAAAACGATTCGTGTGCTTACACCTGAAGTCGTAAGTAAGCTTGATGTGCCGGATTCCTATTGGAACATCGTGCACCGGGGCATGGTGATGGTAACACAGCCGGGCGGTACGGCCAATCGCGTGTTTGCCGGATTTCCGTACAGCGTGGCCGCAAAAACGGGGACCTCCCAGCAGGACATTTATGTCCCGGATTCCATCGATTTTTCAAAAAAGGTAAATTGGCATAAATACAGGGAGATTAATAACGGTGTGTTCATCTCGTTCGCTCCGGCGGACAATCCGAAGCTGGCCGTGGCTGTCGTTGTCCCGGAAGGGGGCTATGGGAGCGGATCGGCCGGCCAGGTTGCCCGGGCCGTATATGACATATACGAAAAATATATCGGGCTTGGACCTACGGACAAACCGTATAATCCGGCTACCGCCGTACCGGGTGGCACCGATGCGAAGAAAGAGAAGAAAGCGGGCGCAGGAGAGCAGGTGCAGAAAGAAAGCCGTTCTCAAAGGTAGGAGCAGGGCGCTTCCTTTGAAGAACGGCTTTTGTGTGTCCCATAACGCTTGCTGCCAGGCAAAGTGAATACGGCAGTGTTTATGGCGTTTCGTATACGATTTTTCCTGTTAACGATAGATCATATCCGCCGATGGCATTAAGTTTATGCTGAAACGAAGAAGAACGCAGGGTGCTGAGGAGCAAATCACATAATGGTTGATTGGACTCAGACTTTAATACGACCAAATCGTAGCGCTCTTTGATGAGCGGAACGAAATCGATTCCTACGATATAGGCAGCTTTTTCGATGCCGAGACCCACATCCGCTTCGCCGCTGGCAATCGCTCCGGCTACGCCTAAATGATTTGTCTCCTCTCTCTCGTATCCATGGATCGTCCCGGGAAGAAGCTGGTGAAGGCGCAACTGCTCATCAAGCAGCACGCGGGCACCCGCTCCTTTCTCCCGATTGACGAACCGGATACCCGGTTTATTTATGTCTGTCCACTGTTCAATGTGCTTGGGGTTTCCTTTTTCTACATAAAATCCGACCCAGCGTGATAGAAGATTGACGACGAGATAGCGGTGCCCTACGAGGATTTTCTGAATATAGGGGATGTTGTACTCACCGCTGTCCCCGTCCCAGAGATGGGTGCTCACGATATCCGCTTCTCCCCTGTACATCGATATCAAACCATTGAGGCTGCCCATATAGGAGCGGAGCAGTCGATACGTAGTCTGCGGCTTTTCCATATGTTTGGCTAATATGTCAAGGCTGATGTCCTGTCCGCTAATAACAATTGACCTTGCCTGTCCTGCCGGAACAGACGGTGTCTGGCTAACAGGGGAAAATGCGGGTGGTGCGGGAGCGGCTTGCGGCGACGCATAAGCTCCTTTTTTGGTTTTGGCTTTGTAGGCTTCCAAATCTTTGGCATCGATTCGCATTTGTCTGCCGACACGGTAGGCCGCAAGCTCCCCTTTTTTGATGAGATCATATACGGTTAGCTTCGATACTTTCAAAATGCTTGCGATTTCTTCGGTTGTATAAGAGATGTCGTTCATAATAGTCCTCCGTAGAGATATAAACAGATGATTTCTTCTTTTATAGTTAGATATATTTAATTATAATTAAATATATCTAACTATAAAAGAATTCAATATTTTACCATGTGGGAGGGAAGAAAAATGCGTAAATCAATTAGTTTATTATTAGCCGCAGTAGTCGTTATTTTTGCTCTGGTCGGGTGCGGGAGCGGCTCCAATCAAGAAGAAGGCAATCCCTCCAATGTCCCAAAAGAAATAAACGTGCTGGCGGCAGCCAGCTTGACCGATGCGCTGAATGAAGTAAAAACAGCATTTGAGAAAAAACATAACGGAATTTCGGTTACATACAGTTTTGGCAGTTCCGGCAAACTCGCCGGGCAAATTGAGCAGGGGGCGCCCGCCGATGTATTTCTGTCAGCAAGCAAGAAAGATATGGACAGGCTGCAGGAGAAAAATGCGATCCAAAAAGATTCGCGTGCCGATTTTGCCAGAAATGAGCTTGTGCTTATTGTTCCAAAAAGCAGTCCGCTACAGGTGGGTACCTTTGAAGACATCAAGCCGGAACTGCTGAAGAATATAGCCGTCGGGGAACCGGAAAGCGTGCCTGCTGGCCGCTACACGAAGGAGACGCTCGAGAAGCTCGGCATGTGGGAAAAAGTGCAGGACAAGCTCGTGCTGGGCAAGGACGTTCGTCAGGTGCTTACGTATGTGGAGTCAGGGAACGCGGATGTGGGTGTGGTATATGCGAGTGACGCTAAAACTTCGCAAAAAGTTAAGGTGCTGGCGACGGCCAAGCCGGAATGGCACAACCCTATCGTATATCCGGGTGCCGTTACGACAGACTCAAAGCATCCGGAAGAAGCCAGACAGTTCCTTGCGTACCTCAAAAGCGAAGAGGGACAGAAAATATTGAGAAAGTACGGGTTTAAATAGAGAGAGTCGGTGAATACAACGTGACAGACGTGAGCTTTCATCCGCTGTTTTTGTCGATGAAGGTGGCCGGGATTGCTACGCTGATTGTATTTGTTGCGGGCGTGGGCACGGCCTTTTGGCTCGGACGCCGAAGTTTTCCGGGCAAAAGCGTAATCGAGTCGCTGTTTTTGCTTCCGCTCGTTCTGCCTCCTACCGTGGTAGGATTCGGCTTGCTCGTATTATTCGGGAAAAACGGATGGATCGGCCGTTTGTTGGCAGAATGGTTTGATGTTCAGGTGGTATTTACGTGGATAGGGGCAGTCATCGCATCGGTGGTCGTTTCGTTTCCGCTGATGTACCAGGCTGCCGCTGCCGCTTTTCAAACGCTGGACGAGAAGCTTGAACAAGCCGCCCGCACGATGGGGGCCTCGGAATGGCGGGTTTTCTGGACCATCTCATTTCCGCTCGCCTGGCCGGGAATTCTTGCGGGTCTCGTTCTTTCATTCGCGAGGGCGCTTGGCGAATTCGGCGCCACGCTGATGATTGCCGGCTATATTCCAGGCAAGACGGACACTTTGCCCATTGCTATTTACTTTGCCGCCGAGGCGGGACAGATGGAGAAGGCAACCATCTGGGCGGTTATCATCGTTGCGCTCGGATTCAGCGCCATGATGTGGCTGAACTGGTGGGGGCGAAAAAACATGCGCCGGTTTTCCCGGCGGGACGAATAAGACGGGGGTAGTGATATGCTTGCCGTTACTATACAGAAAAAGCTGCCTTACTTTCAGCTTGACGTAGATTTTACCGTTCAAAAAGAGATTGTGGTGCTGTTCGGGCCGTCAGGGGCCGGAAAGACGACCATATTGAACAGTGTAGCCGGACTTATTCAACCGGATTCGGGAACGATTCGCTTAAACGACACCATCTTTTTTGAAACGGGCCAAAAGCCGCTCCCGACCAGAAAGCGGAAGCTGGGTTATCTTTTTCAGGACTATGCTCTTTTTCCTCACATGACGGTTGAGAAAAATATTTTATACGGGGTAAAAAAGGAACGGGAGGCGGTCTCGTCCGCTTTCGTTGTCCAATTGCTTACGGTTCTTGGCATTCGGCACTTGCTTCCCAAATATCCGTATCAAATATCGGGAGGGGAGAAGCAGCGGGTCGCACTGGCACGGGCACTCGCAGGCAAACCGGAGCTGCTGCTGCTTGATGAACCGCTTTCGGCGCTTGATGCAAAAACCAGGCAGCAGTGCCAGGATGAGCTGCTGGAGCTTCACCGCCTCTGGCAGATTCCTGTTCTTCTCGTTACCCACGATGAGAAGGAAGCGGAAAAGCTGGGGAACAGAATTCTTACGATAAACCAAGGCAAAATCGTAGATAAGTGAGGGAAGGTCAAATGGGGCAGAAGAATCGAAAAGCAGAGGCAAAGAATGAGAATGAGCAAGCGCTGCATAACGAGGCATTGGAACTTGATCCGGGAATCGGGCTTTGCCCTGCGGCTGATTCGGTGAGTAGATCGCGTCGTCTGGTCTTTGGAATATAAATCAACTGATTTTGTAAATAAAAAACGATTTCCTATTGTCGTGAACTGTAATCCGAATAACGGACTTTTTTTAAAGTGTCCATTATTTGGGTTACAGTTCATTCTCAGTGCATAGGTTCTTTTTTCAACTACTACTCCCATTTAAGCTATCATTGTATATTTGCATCCATTTTTTACGCTTTAGAAATAAAACTGTAAGCAAAACAACCTCGCCTACAACCAATAAACCTAAGCCTAAAACTAACCCTCCAAAAAATAAAAACTCGTTAACTTTCCAAGAGAAAAAGAACCATCCCATTATTCCAAATACACCTAATGCTAAGTTAATAGTCCCCGCAATAAGGGTTTGTGGCAGAAATAATCCTGTTTTCTTAATCATAGTGGAACCATACTTAACGCTTATAGATGTAGCTATCATCATAAAAATCACATATATCGTCATTGCAATATCTATCTTATTCATTCATTTAATCCTCCCTTATAATGATTTTACCATAAAGCCCCATTCTCTTCTTAAAGTATCGAAAGGTATTCTAAACATTGAATTTTGATGCACGTAAACTGTCATATTCTATAGCTGTAATCGGCAAACCAGCTGTCACTTTACCCACGACCGGAACCCTAACCATCTTCACTTTTTCAAGAACAGATATATTGCTTTTTGATTCGCCGTCTAAAATCTCAATCGCGCGAGGTTTAGTTGGATCACGGCGAATAAGTCCCTTCTTTTCAAGGCGAGCTAAATGGCCATGCACCGTAGAGCTTGAAGCTAACCCTACTGCTTCGCCAATTTCACGAACGGATGGCGGATATCCCTTCGCTTTGACTTCCTTCTTGATGAAATCAAGAATGGTAAGCTGTCTGCTGGAAAGTTTCTTCATCCCATCCCCTTCTAAACAAGAACGTATGATCTTATTTAGAATTACGCAAGAACATACATTCGATTTACAACAGAAATTTTTATATTTATTTTCAGACTAATAAATAGGCTTTATTAATATCATTGTTAATTTTCTTATTAATCTAACGAGCAGATTTGTGGAATAAGAATTACCCGTTCTTATATTAGTTTGATATAATGAGTGATGATTAAAGAGTATAAAGTCTATTCAAGTAAGATTAGAGGTAAATGAATGAAAAAAAGAATAGTCATATTTTGTATAGTGCTACTAGCATTTTCCCTTCTATTGTTCAGTACATATAAATTAATGAATTCGAGAACATACCAGTTATTTGGAGAATTAACCAGTCATGTAGAAACGAATAAAAAAGTAGTGGCGTTAACATTTGATGACGGTCCTTCAAAAAATGTAGAGCAAATATTAACCCTTTTGGATAAATATAATGCAAAAGCCACCTTTTTCTTAATTGGAAATGAGCTGGAGAAAAACCTTAAGGAAGGGCAAAAAATAGCAGAAGCAGGGCATCAAATAGGAAATCATACATATTCTCATAAGCGAATGATTTTCAAAAGCACTTCTTTTATCAAGCAGGAAATAGAAAAAACCAACCAATTGATTCGTAAAACAGGTTTTAAGGGAGAAATTGATTTTCGTCCACCAAATGGCAAAAAACTTATTGGATTACCCTATTATTTAAAAACACATAATATACAAACTGTTACTTGGAATCTTGAACCAGACACCTATTATACCTCTGTTTCCGACAAAGTGAATTATGCAAATAAAAATGTAAAACCTGGGTCTATCATTTTATTACATCCAATGTATGATAATACAGGGAATGAACTAAAAGTAATTGAAGGGATATTAAAACGTTTGTCTGAAGAAGGTTACGAGTTTGTAACGGTAAATGAGTTACAGAAATTAGGGAAATCTTTTTAATATTTCTTTATAAAACTAATGGGGAACGATTATTGAGGAGCGAGTGCCATCGCTCCTCTTCATTATAAAAAATATAGGCTTTTTTAACACAGTCTACTTGACAGGGGTAAGACCACTCAGCCGGGTCTCTTTTTTAGCTCACTCTCTTTTCTTTCACAGGCCGCATCGCCAGCACGTTCTTAACAGAAAAGTATCTTATTTCTTACCTAGCAATCAATTCACTCCCCTCAATTAATTGTATAGTAAGATGAAGGTAGCCCTTGAACGAAAAACAATAAACGTAGACTTTGCCCAGGACAGGACCTGAGGTAAATTCCTTTTGGAAGATTTTACGTTGCGAAACCATTACCAATCGCTTCCGTATAACAATAGTGAAAAGAATGAAAATAACGGGAGAGAGTGAGCATGGCAGAATGGATGAAAATCATTTCGGTCATCGGTACGAGCGTGCTTGAACTGTGGGCGGCCATTCCGCTGGGTTTTGCCCTGAGGCTGCATCCGGTAACGATTGGCGTAGCGAGTGCGGTAGGCTCTATCATCGCAGCGGCAATCGTCATCTTTCTGGGAAAATCGCTGCGCAGCTGGCTCGTAAGACGTATGGAGCGGAAAAACAAGAAACAGGGACGGATGGCCCGTATCTGGCAGAAATACGGAGTTATCGGTCTAGGCCTTGCGTCGCCGCTGCTTACGGGTGCGCCGCTTGGGGCGGCTATCGGCGTCTCGGCCGGGGCAGACTCCGTAAAGCTTTTCATCTGGATGAGCATCGGGATTGTGCTGTGGAGCATCATTCTAACTGCGGCCGTGGCATTTGGACTTCTCAGTCTTACATCGTTCGGTTAAGCGGGAAAGGACGAAGTGGTATGTTTGCAAACTCAAAAGCAATACAAATGATTGAACTTCTGCTGCTTTTAAGCATTCTCGTGTATACGGTGGCGTATATTGGAGGAGCGCTGTATCCTACCGTATATGCGGCAATGGCCGCGTTTTTGTTGGGGATTGCAGGGATTGCCCTCTCGCTTTGGAAGCAGCGGTATTTGTTGGCTATTGCAGATTTTCTGCTGGTGGTAGGCGTGTTTACGCACATCATGTTTTTCTGGAATCTGTAGACTCATCACGGTATTCCCCCTTTTTCACCCTTTTTGCATTGCCTACATACACTGATTGGGCTATGGCATCCGCATGAAAAGGGGGAAAACCGATGCAGTTTTATTACGGGGAGAAAATGCCGCTCCGCATTCTGGATGAAGGAGAATTCTGGAAACTTCAGGAGGCAGAGCATACGCAAGTGATACGCGCGCTCGTACCTAATCTGGAGCCGGCTTTCGTGCAGGCATTGGGAGCATGGGAGCAGGCGCTGTCGCAGACGCAGGCAATGTTTGTGCGGTATATTGAAGCAGTCGTGCGAATCGGACACCGTGTTAGCCCGGCGCTGCAGGCCGAGATTATGCAATGGGTCTGTTTTGCGCTGGAGCAGAGCCGGCAGTTCGTTTTGCTTCTGAATCAATTGGGCACAGAGAGCCAGCCACTGAAAAGCAATCCGACTGCGATTACGGTGCTTAATCACATTCGGCGTGAATCGGAATATTTTATTGGAATTGCGGAAGGCCTTCTGTATACAAGAAGATAACGTTTTACGAAGGATTCCCCCTGTATTATGCTAGAATAGCAAGGTACAGGGGATTTGTTATATCGAATGTCGAAATATCAAGCATGATTTATATAGAAGACGGGAGGTAGGCTGATCTGTCACAAGCTATTCTTTTATTTTTGCTGGCCGGGATTGCCGAGATCGGCGGAGGGTATTTGGTTTGGCTGTGGCTGCGCGAGGGGGCGTCTTATTGGTATGGCATGATCGGAAGCCTTATCCTTGTGTTATACGGCGTAATTCCAACGTTGCAATCCTTTCCGAGTTTTGGCCGCGTATATGCGGCATACGGCGGAGTCTTTATCATCTTGGCCGTGCTCTGGGGATGGGGAATCGATAAGAAAACGCCTGATTTCTACGATTGGCTTGGCTGTGTGATATGCCTTATCGGGGTGTCGGTTATGCTTTGGGCGCCGCGCTCCTAAACGGATAGTGAATGTGCTAAAGTTGTTGCAAGAGTCGAAACGATCCATTACAATTGATAGTAATTATCATTATTATTTGTTTTTCGGAAAGGAGAGGCTCTATGGACGAAGTGACGGCTTGCAAAGCACTGGCACGGGAATTTCGTACATATCTGGGAGCGGAAGAAAAGGTCGTTTTTCCGGTGGAGGGATCGGATTTGCTGACGGCATTCGGCATGGACAGATTGCTGAAGGAGACCGGGGAATACATCGGAGCAACGAAACCCCATGTAGCCGGGTCCTTGTTTGTGAAGCGTTACTATTGCCAGGTGCCTCTGGCTGCTTTGTATAGTATCACACAGCTGCAGCGCAGTTTTGATTTCTCGCTCGCAAATCTTTCGTTTGGATTTGATGAAGACAGGCAATGGTGCATACGGATTAAGCATACGCAGATGAGCGTATGTCCGCCGCAGGACCGGGAACGTTGGCGGCAAGAGCATGTATACCGTCTTTTTACGGAAACGGTAGGCCCCGTATTTCGAACGGTGGCCCAGCGTACGGGAGTAGGGATGAGCACGTTATGGGCGCATCTATCTTTTGCCGTCTATCATAGATACGAACTATGGCTGAAAGGGGCGACTTTCGAAGCGGAGCGGCGGCGTATTCATGACGATTTTCATTTTTTGACGTCTGATGCGCCGGCGGGATGGTTCGAAGGCGTGGAACAAAATCCTTTCGCGGAAGAATATGTGTATTTTCCGCATCCGAAAGAAGAAGGAACCAGCGTGCGGCTGCGTCAAAAATGCTGTTTTAATTATTGTCTGCCGGAAGGGCGGTACTGCTATACGTGTCCCGGGTTGTCGGAAGAAGAACGCGTGCAGAAGATTATTGGAGCATAGGATGCGACAGGAGGGACTGGCCGGATAATGCCCGGCAACCCCCGGACCTCCGTATTCATTATTTGCGTAAAGGACACTCGTGACTTCAGTCATGAGAGGAATTTACGCCAGGCTCAGGCGCACCTTTAGGTGTGTCAACGAGCCTACCCTTTCCCCCTTGTCCTTTACTTCCTCCCTTCCTTTTGGTTTAATCTCACTAAAAACCAGGGTATAATTAACCTGGTGAAAGTGAGGGGGTGCCTAATGGAAATCACCATGACTGCTAAAATCAAGATCAACCCAACATCCGAGCAAATGAATTTGCTGAGAACCACTCTTGACGCTTACCGTTCTGGTTGTAATTTTGTATCAGCGCTTGTGTTCGATACAAAGCAATTAGCGCAAGCGAAACTGCACAAAATGACCTACGAAAGCTTGCGCTCCCTCTTTTCTTTGCGTTCTCAAATGGCGCAGTCTGTTATGAAAACAGTGATTGCTCGCTATCAATCCTTAAAAGGGAACGGTCACGATTGGACAAAAGTACAATTCAAGAAACCTCAATATGATCTTGTATGGAATCGAGACTATTCTCTTACCAAAGGATTATTTTCGATTAATACACTTCGCGGTCGGGTGAAAGTGCCATTTGAAACGAAAGGTATGGAACAATACTTTGACGGAACGTGGTCGTTTGGTACAGCAAAACTCGCCAACAAGTATGGCAAGTTCTTTCTGCATATTCCGATGACGAAAAAAATTCCAGAAGCATCTGAACAGGACATCTGTCAGGTAGTTGGAGTCGATATGGGCATGAACTTTGTAGCGGTCAGCTATGATTCTCAGGGAAAAACCCTGTTTTTCAACGGAAGATCCATCAAAGATACGCGTTCAAAGTACAAACATATGCGTAAGCAATTACAACAATTGGGTACCGCTTCTGCTCGTAGAAAGTTGAAGCGAGTCGGTCAACGAGAAAACCGTTGGATGGCTGATGTAAACCATCGGGTATCAAAGGCACTCATTGAACGATATGGAGCCCATACCTTGTTTGTTGTGGAAGACTTAACAGGTGTTCGCCATGCAACGGAACGTGTAAGAATAAAAGATCGCTATGAAACGGTTTCTTGGGCATTCTACCAACTTCGCACCATGCTTGAATATAAAGCACGGATGAATGGGTCTAAGGTGATTGCTGTTGACCCGCGATATACTTCACAAACTTGCCCGAAATGTGGACATACAAAGAAGGCAAACCGCAACAAGAAAAAGCATACATTTAGCTGTAAGGCTTGCGGATATACATCGAATGACGACCGCATTGGGGCGATCAATCTTCAGCGAAAAGGAATTGAGTACATCGCTGAAGTGACTGCACAAGCATGACTTGTGTAGTTGGGTAGCTGTCAACCTGCCTATAGTAACACCACTCTAAGGAAGGAGGTTCACAAGAACCGTTGCACTTCCGGGTAGTTACAAGCTCGCAACTTTAGTCGTGAGTAGTTGACGAAAGAGTCAATGACATGTTTTAATAGTGGGCTTTTTGTGGTATAGGAAAGCATATGTCACTTTACGGTGATAAAGCGGCATATGCTTTCCCTCCATATGTAATCGAGGAAAAACGCCCGCAAGTTTTTCTTATTTGCTATCATTGGATTTGTGTGGTATACTTACTTCATAAGTTAGGAATAGCAATAGAAGCAGGAACATATAATTCGCATGTTATCAGGGATTATATTTTCGTTAATGCAATCCCTGATAATATGCGAATTTTTTATTTTGCCCCGGTAAATGAGTAAGGCGCATATTAGAGTAATTTTTTGGAGGTTTATACATGACTACAGGTACTGTTAAATGGTTTAATGCAGAAAAAGGCTATGGCTTCATTCAAGTTGAAGGCGGTAATGATGTGTTCGTTCATTTCAGCGCTATCACTGGCGACGGATTCAAAACGCTTGAAGAAGGCCAACGCGTACAGTTTGATATCACAGAAGGCAACCGCGGACCGCAGGCTGCTAACGTGGTAAAACTGTAAGACTTTTTCTTACTATAGCATTTATTTATGGGATGAAAGGCTGTCGGCATTATGGTGCGGCAGCCTTTTTTCTGTGAAAATTGTGA
>NZ_DFMZ01000043.1:0-40352 GCF_002375825.1 Aneurinibacillus sp. UBA3580 | reverse complement strand
AGGCGGAATGCCGATACCGGTGTCTTGAACAACGATACGCAAGGCCTGCTGTTTTTCACGCGATGCGGCGGAGAGCGTAAGGCTTACACTCCCTTCATTCGGCGTGTATTTAATGGCATTATCTAGCAGGATATAAAGCAACTGTCTTATCCTTTCATGATCGCCGTGAACCGTCAGCGTCGAAGGTGCGTGGAACTGAAGGTTGATGTTCTTGGCTTGCGCAAGGGTTTGTGCAGACCGGATCAATTGTTCCACCGGCGGGATCAAATCAAAGGTTTCATAGCGAAGAACCGGTACTCCGGAATCGGAACGCGCCAGCGTTAATAAATCGCCGACCAAATGCGTCATCCGCCTGACTTCATTTTTCATATTGGATAATACGTTTTGAGAGAACCCTGACATCTGCTTGCTTTCCTCCATTTCGAGAACATCAAGAGAGGATTGCAGAATACTCAGAGGGGTCCTCAGTTCATGGGAAGCGTCCGCGACAAACTCCCGCTGCCGGTGAAAAGAATTTCGAATGGGAATCATGGCTCGCTTGGACATGAAATAGCTAAGCCAAAGCGCAATGCCCAAAAACAGGAGTCCCAATGTAACTAAAATGGCAAGCAGCCGGCGGATCAATTCATAGTAAAAGGAAATGTCTTTTCCCGTATAATAAATCCCTACCAATTGATCCCCTAGATAAATGGCTCGGCCGGTCATCATCAAATCGATAGGATGCCGCTCTTCTTCATGAGGCGGTCCTTTACGAAGAGGCCCCTCATGCGGGCCGCCGCGTCTGGGAGGATGGATGGTAATAGTCCCATAATGGATTTCGTTCGATTGGGGCATCCACCCCTGGAGGAGGCGTAAAATTTCCGGCTGGCTCCGACCAATGACCGCCTCTCCAAAAAGAATTCTTCCGCTTGGATTTATCACATAGTAAAAAAATTGATTTCCATTCTCTTGCGTTGTATTGATATTGTCCAACTCCTGCTGGCTAAGCACTCCATCTTTCAGTGCATTTTTAATTTCGAGCGTTTGTTGGTCGGCGAGGATGTGGAGCTGCTGCTCTTGTTCACGAGAGATTGTTGTGTGGACCAAAAAGTACACAATGGTAATAAACAGCGTAAGGAAAACCATAATTAACACGCTGTATTGAAAGGTGAGCCGGGTTTGTGTATGGATAAATACGTCTTTTTTCCAATGTTGAATGCGTGATAGCCAATTAAATCTCAAGTTTATATCCCACCCCGCGAATGCTTTGAATGATGTCCCTTTGACCGGCCTCATGTAATTTCTTGCGAAGCAATTTAACGGTGGCATCAATGGTTTTCATTGTTGCATCAGAATCATATCCCCAAATCCTGTCATAAATAACGTCGCGGGAGAGGACTTGTCCTTTGTTGCGAATCAACAAATCCAACAGTTGAAATTCTCGTGGTGTCAGCAAAATTTCTTTCTCTTTAGATGAGACTGTACGGTTCGTAAGGTTCACTGTAATATTCTGTATCTGCACGATTTGCTCTTGGATCGGCGCATAGTTCCGTCGGGTTAATGCACGGATTCTCGCAAGAAGTTCATCTATCTCAAACGGTTTGATCAAGTAGTCATCTGCTCCCGCATCCAATCCGATAATCCGGTCTTGAAGGGCATCTCTAGCCGTCAGCATAATGATGGCACCTGAATATCCTTCTTTTCGCAGGCGGGTGCATATGCTCACCCCTTCTTCGCCCGGCAGCATCCAGTCGAGAATGAGCAGGTCATAATGAGATTCTATAGCATAATCGTACACATCATCTCCTTGAGTAAGCCATTCTACTTTGTATCCCCCCTTTTTTTTCAAAAGGTGAGCCATGAGTTCGCCCAAGACCAGATCATCTTCAGCCAATAAAATGTTCACAGGTCCTCCTCCTTATATAGAAGCTACGGTTTTTTGTTTATTTACTTTTATGATTGTAAACGACCTTGGTGAAAAACGCGTAAAAAATCTACATTCCCCGCAAAATTTCACTGTTTTTTCACCATCCATGCCTAAAGTAGCAATTGTTTAAAACAAAAGGTCGTAGTAAGGAGCGTGTATGTATGAAAAATGCTAAAAACTTTATAGATGAGGAGACAGGATTATGAAAAAAAGACGCCAGTTACATTTGTGGATTGGATTACTTACTTCTTTCTTTATACTAATTGAAGCTATTACGGGGCTTCTTCTGTCTGAGCCGTGGCTTATCGGGATGGACAAGGGTGAAAGGCGACCGGGGATGGAGCAACGAGCGTCATTTTCAACCCGGGAAAAGGGGAGTCTCCCTTCTCAAAGCACGAATCAAAGTGAAAGCGTGCTGTCTCAGGCCGGTAAACCGGGAGCAATTTCTCCAGAAGAGGACAGGGGAGGTTTTGGTCTTATGGGTTTTATTAGAGGGCTTCACGAGGGAAGGATTGGGAGCACAAACGTTAAAATCCTGGTGGATATTACGGCGATAGGCTTAATTATTCTTACTGTAACAGGTATCACTTTATCGATTCAAATCGTAAGGGCGCAGAGTAGAAGGAAAAAAACAATCAAAGGTGTTCAAGACAAGGTGGTTTAATATTGACAAGAAACCCTGGTGGCGACTCAAATTGCAGTATAGTGCTCCCTTTCTCTTCTCTTTTACATATGATATAGAAAGAAGCTTGGATAAAGCGGGTGATAAGCGTGTCGGAGGGAAGGCGGAAGCATGGAAAGATGGGAAAATGGGAATTGTGGAATTTTTTTGCCTCTGATGAAACCATAAGACCGTATCTGCCGTCTACGGCGATGTTTTCCGAACATACACTGCGCTCCTATTTGGCAATGTATCCGCTCGTTTTTGTAAAACCGGACAACGGACGAGGGGGCAGAGGCGTTGTGAAGATTTGGCGTACGAAGGAGGGATATACGTTTATCCGGGAGCGGGGCCGTATAGTTCGCTGCCGAACGATGGAAAGATTATATAGGAAAATAAAACAAGACCTGCAGCCCGGGAAACGATATGTGATTCAGGAAGGGGTTCGGCTGGCAAAAATCAACGGACGCCCATTCGATATTCGGTTGGCTATGATGCGCAAGAGCGGAAGGTGGGAGGCGATCGGGATGCTGGCCAAGGTAGCGGGACCAAATAGCGCGGTGACTAATATTGCACGGGGGAAGGGTTATGTAACAGGTGTACGGAATGCGCTGAAAAAAGCCCTTGGCCTTCGCGATGACGCCATCGATGTCCTGCAGGATGAAATGAAAGAAGTAGGATATAGAATTGGGGAGAAATTTGACGAATCCCGAACGTACGAGCAAATCGGACTGGATTTTGCAGTGGATAGAAACGGCAAGCTCTGGGTAATTGAGGAAAACATCGGTTCTTCCCGGTCGCTGTTCGTACGGCTAAAAGACAAATCGGTGTATAGGAAGATGCGGAGCATGAATGCGGCCCGCAGATGGCATAAGCCGCAATAGCAAAAGAAGCGTCGACCGGTTTAAAGTTGACCATTAAAACGAGGACGGCAGCCTCCCGGAATAGTTGGGGAGGCTGTAGGTTTAGGATGACATATTAAAACAGAAGCACCCTGCCTATCCTAAATTTTAGGAACACGCAGGGTGCTATCCATATCATCTACCGCCATTCGCTCCCCTCTTTATTCATGGTTGTGACCAAAACAGCGCTCACATTCATAGATAGAAGGTTCTATTTGTTCTTCGATAAAGTCGCCGCATTTACGGCACTCTTTTTCATGAGCAAGAAGTTTGGAAAGCGATAGAGAGGATTCGCTAAGATGACGGCGAATGTATTCTTATTTAGGCAGATGTAATAAACTTTTGAATATTAAATTAGCAGCATGGGGAGGGAAGGAGCATACATGCTTCGGTTTTCAGCAAATATAACAACACTGTATCCAGATGTTCCGTTTCTTGAACGGTTTGGCAAAGCACGCGCAGCAGGTTTTCGGTATGTGGAGTGTCAATTTCCCTACGCTCACAGTATTGCGGATCTTCAAGCGCAGCTGCAAGAGCATGAGCTCGAACTTGTTTTGTTTAATCTACCACCTGGCGATTGGCAGCGGGGCGAGCGAGGTCTGGCGATTGATCCGAAGCGCCGGGAGGACTTCAAAGAGAGCGTGACAACAGCGCTTCGCTATGCTACGGAGCTGGGCTGTTCACGACTTCATTGTATGGCCGGTATCCTGCCTGATGGACTTGAACATAGGGAAGCCTATGCAGTGCTGCACGATAATGTGGCATATGCGGTAGCAGAATCGGCACAATATGGTATTACGATCCTTATCGAACCGATCAATCAAATCGACATGCCGGGATATTATATGTCATCATTGACGTTAGCCGAGCGATTCATCAGAGAATTTGATTCACCACATGTCCGTTTGCAGTTTGATTTCTATCATATTCAATGCATGCAAGGAGAATTGCTGAACAGTTATTCGAAAGTGGCTCCGCTCGTCGAACATGTCCAAATCGCCGATCATCCCGGAAGGCACCAGCCCGGAACGGGTGAGATTGATTATGTGAAAATTTTTGAGATGCTTGAAGCTACTGGATACAACGGATTCATTGGGTGTGAATACACCCCTTTTGGAGACACGGATGACAGTTTGCATTGGCTTTGGAAGTGGCAGAAAGGGGAAGAGAAATGATCGTTGGATTTATCGGGTTAGGAGTCATGGGCTCGCGTATGGTAAAGCAGATGAGAGCTTCAGGATACGAAGTCTACGTCTACAATCGTTCGGAATCGAAGCTGACATCAGCCATGGCTGCAGGAGCTATACCGTGTGTAAGCATTGCTGAGGTAGCAAGAAGAGCGGATGTTTTATGTACCTGTCTGTCCATGCCTCACGATGTAGAGATGGTATATGGAGGAGAACAGGGTGTGTTTGCCCATGCCAAAAAAGGAACGATTTGTATCGACTTTACAACTGTGGATCGGGATACAAGCATACGAATGCATAAGCTTGGTCAGCAGCACCAGGTGTACTATCTTGATGCGCCGGTGAGCGGGGGGCCAGAGGGAGTCGAAAAGGGAACGTTGACGATTATGGTAGGAGGGGAGGAGCGCATATTTACGCAGGTGCACCCTCTCCTGCAAACCATCGGCGAGAACATACAGTATTTAGGGGAAAGCGGATCGGGAAGTGTGGCCAAGCTGTTGAATCAATATCTTGTCGCTGTTCATTCCTTGGCAGCCAGCGAAGTAATGGTGGCCGGAGCGGCACTCGGCCTGGACGCCGAGCAACTTTATGATGTCTTACGTGCCAGCTACGGAGATAGCCGTATGCTGCGCAGACATATGGAAGGATTCGTGCTTGACCGGCAGTTTGCCCCCGGTGGTGCGGTGAAGTATTTGCTCAAAGATGTCCGCCTGGCCAATCAAATGCTTTTGCAAGCAAACGTGTCAGTACGTACGGGTCAAGCGGCAGAAACAGCTTTTGAAGAGGCAACAAAGCAAGGATTGGCTGAGCTTGATATGTCGGCAGTGATTCAACCGCTGGAACGGAAAGCAAATGTTATTGTGCAGCGTTCCAAATATAAATAGTGCACAAGGTCTTTCCCTCCATGAGTAATTGAGGAAAAACCTGCGAGGCGTGTGCCGACCGTTGCTTTTTTCGTGTGGACCTTAAGGGAGGGAAAGACCGGCAACGCCCGCGAGTTTTTCTTATGAATCATTTTTTTTATAACCTTGTATTGATTAAAGTATCGTATTCATCTACAATGCCTAAATTATAGGCTTTCTCAATAAAGGATAATTTTTCGCTTTCGAATTGGGGATTTCCATTATAACGGCTATTAATGAAAATGATTCTTCTGTCCTCACATTTTCGGTAGCAATATAAATATCAATATTCTATCCTTTGATGGATTCTAACCATTCTGCATAACATTCGCTGCATAAGAACTCATTTCTTTCGGTGTCCCCAGTATAGAAAGTAACCAGATGAGCTTTTTCCAGTGAATGCTCACAATAATAGCACTTTTCCATATCCGTTCCTCCATTCATGTAATAAACTTGTGTTCATATGTTTTCCCTGTATATTTTTCTCAAAGCCCTTGTCCTTTATTAGGACGAATTTTGAAAAATTATTTTTTCCGTTATCAAGCTGTCTAATTAGAAAAGAAGAGAAGGGCAACGTATATGGTATAATGGTATAGTAGAAGAGGAGCAATGAAGCGTACCACTGTTTTTACTACATAGAGGGAGGAATGTTATCCATTGGAAAAAGCAAAACTTCAAGATTATTTCTTAAATCAACTACGTAGCAACAAAATCCCGGTTACTGTTTTTACAATAAATGGTGTACAAATGCGGGGGCTTATCGCTTCCTTTGATCAATATACGGTTGCTATACAGGTTGAAAACAAACAAAATATTCTCTACAAAGCAGCCATTTCCACCATTGTCCCTTTGAAGCCTGTTTCGCTAACAACGAAATAAAAAGGCCGCTTCTCCATTTAAACGTGCGAGAAAAACAAATTGTTAGCTTCCCTAGCGCATATCTTTACTTTTCTTCTTTCCGACTTCGCTCTCTCTTCCTTCTACCTCGCTCCACTACCAGAATGTCGGTATATCAAGTGTGATTTATATAGACAACCCATCCCCGCGGCAGTCGCCCCTCACCCAGGGCGGCTGTTTTTTATGGGCGAAAACATGCTATGAAGTGCCAAATTTTCGCCTGTTTATACCAAAAAAAAGTATACGCCTATCAATTTCGACAAGAATATACAGAAAATGATAAGAAAAATATTGGCATGCGTTTTGCCTATATTGATAGGTGTACGAAAAATCAGCAAAGAGAGGGGGAACATAGTATGGCACCTCAAGCAGCGCTCTTGGAAATTGAAGAGTTGATGAATGAGCCGGAAGTGTTGGATGAACTTATGGTAGAGGAAATGACCATTGATTGTATCTGTGGCGTCTATTAATCTACTTTTCTTAACAAAGGCTACCCGTCCAGTAATCGTGACGGAGGAGGTACAAATATGAAGTCGTTTGAAAATAAAGTTGTCATGATTACTGGAGCGGCAAGAGGACAGGGGAGAAACCATGCGGTGAAATTTGCCGAGCTCGGCGCCAAGCTTATTGTCTGTGATATTTGCGAAGATATAGAAGGGGTAACGTATTCACTGGGGACAGAAGAACAATTTTCTGTTTGTCTTGAAGAGATTACACATAAAACAAACGGACAGGTTGTAAGTGCACGCTGCGATGTACGTGATAGCACGTCTGTTACGAGGCTGGCAGAGCAAGGAATTAAGCGTTTTGGTCGAATTGATGTTCTGGTAAACAATGCGGGAGTGTGCAATATCAAACCTGCGTGGGAAATTAACGACGTTGATTGGGATGCGATGATCGGCGTGAATTTAACCGGTACATGGAATAGCTGTAAAGCCGTAATTCCTGTGATGAAAAACCAGCATTATGGCCGGATTATTAATGTCGGGTCGATCGCAGCGATGAAAGGCATCCCTAATTTAGTTCATTATACGGCCGCCAAACACGGTGTCGCAGGGCTAACGAAAGCTTTAGCCATTGATCTTGCTCCTTATGGAATTACGGTTAATTGTATTTGTCCGGGCTCTGTAGACACAGACATGCTGGCTGGACTGGCACCTGAAATCGAGGCAGATGTATATGAAGCGAAAACTTTATTTGCCAGCTATCACTTATTACCCGGACTCATTCAGCCGGAAGATACGACCGAGCTTGTAATGTGGCTCGCTTCCGATGCGTCCCGGTCGGTGACCGGAGCAGTCTGGAATATGGATAGAGGATGGGCACAGCGATAAGAAAAGGAGAATACGGCATATGAATGAACAAACAAAATATCGTTTGCGCGACGAAGTGAAAGTGAGAAAAGAAAAATTTGGCGGACTTGTTTACGACCACAAGGATGGCAAGCTTCAGTTTATTCATTCACATTTGATCATGTGTTTTTTAGAGAATGACGGAACATATTCTGTTCAGGAAATGGCAGAAAAAATCGCTCCGGGGAAAATAAAAGGAAACGCAATGGAATTTATCATGAAAAGTTTAACGGATCTTCATAAAGGAGGAGTCATACATGAAGTATGAATGGCTGCTTGAAGGACTGACGGCTCCGATTTGTGTAACATGGGAAGTGACGTTTGCTTGTAATTTAAGTTGCGAACACTGCTTGTCCGCTTCCGGAAAGCGGAAACCGGATGAGTTGACATATGAAGAAGCAAAAGCAATGATCGATGATTTGGCCGCTATGGGCGTTTGTTATATAAACATCGGAGGAGGAGAACCTCTGATGCGTCCAGATTTTCTTGAGTTAGTAGAATACGCGGGGGAAAAAGGGCTACCCGTACAATTCAGCACAAACGGTACGCTTATAACAGAGAAAATGGCTAAGAGGATTGCCGCTATCCCGCATGTCCGTGTCCAGGTTAGCATTGACGGGGCAACAGAAGAAGTCAATGACAGTATACGGGGAAAAGGAAGTTTTGCCGGCGCACTGCGAGCGGTTGAATTACTAAGCAAGGAAAACATCGAACTTTCGGTAAACATGGTAGCCACACGCAGCAATTTCGATCAGATCGAGGATTTATATCAAATTGTAAGAGGACACGGAGCAAAATTTCGTGTAGCACGTCTTCGTCCGTCCGGCCGCGGGATAGACAGCTATCATTATCTGCATTTAACGCCGGAACAAAATATACAGCTGTACCAATGGGTAAAAGCTCATCCTGATGTAACGACAGGCGACTCTTATTTTATTCTTTCCGCTTTAGGAGAACCGATTCCCGGACTGAACGTTTGCGGTGCATCACGGGCCACATGTTGTATTACACCAACAGGCAATGTATATCCATGCGCATTTCTCATCAATGATGATTGTAAGGTAGGAAACATTCGCGAGAAGCCGCTTTCGCAAATGTGGATTGATGCTCCTTTATTTGAAAAATTCCGCACGACAAGGGTTAAAGCATGTTTGGGCTGTCCAAGTTACAACGATTGCGGTGGTGGATGCCATGCGGTGAGCTACCATTTAACAGGCGATTTGTTTGAAAAAGACCCGGAATGTCTGATTTCTTACAGGAAGACAAAAAGAAAAGAGGTAACGGTATAAAGGTAAATTAACGTATTGCGAGGCGGGGGAACTGTGAGTATAACAAAGCAAAAACAATTGCTCGCTCCCTTAACTATAGGTTCCATAGAGATACCTAACCGTGTAGTTTTTGGGGCGCATCCGACAAACTTTGCCGAGAAAAATATACCGGGGGAAAGGCATCTGCATTATTACGAAGAAAGAGCCAGAGGCGGAGCCGGTCTTATCATTGTAGAAGAAGGATATGTGCACGAGTCTGACTTTCCTTATGAATATGCCATTCTAGCTTATAAACCGGAAGTAACGGAAGGATACAGGCAGCTCACTAATGCTGTTCATAAGTATGGTACAAAGATATTTGCACAGTTAGGTCACAGCGGGAGCCAGGCAGACAGCAGCCTGAGCCAGCGGGAACTATGGTCACCTTCCGGATTTCAGACAGATGCGGAAGTACCGAAGATTATGGAGCAGGAAGATATTCAGGCGGTAGTACGGGGATTTGTTACCTCTTCCCGGCATGTTAAGGAGGCGGGCGTTGACGGTATCGAATTAAATGGCGGGCAGCGTTCATTGATTCGTCAGTTTATGTCAGGACTAACGAATCATCGGCAGGATGAATACGGGGGAACGCTGGAAAATCGTTTGCGTTTTGTTAGAGAGATTATCGCTGCTATCCGAAAAGAAGTAGGACGTGACTTTCCAATTGGGCTGCGGGTTACTGTAGACGAATATGCACCCTGGGCAGGGATTACTCCGGAGGAGGCGGAGGAAATCGTTCACCTTCTTACGGTCGATGGAATGCTCGATTTCTTTAGCACAAGTGTAGGAAGCATCTATTCTACACATATGACAAGACCTTCTATGTATGTCTCACAGGGATTTGCGGCAGATTATACAGCCCGTATAAAAGCGGTTTCTAATCTGCCTGTAATGGGAGGCGGGCGTATTGTACATCCGCAGCAGGCTGAGTCCTTCTTAGAAGACAGGAAAATGGATTTTGTAGAAATGACGCGGGCGCAAATTGCTGATCCTGCTTTGGTAACGAAATATAAAGATAATCAGATAGGCCGTATCCGTCCCTGTATTGGATGCAATCAGGAGTGCAGCGTATATGGGAGCCTGAACAGGAAAATAAGCTGTATTCACAATGCGGCCGCTGGATACGAGAAGGAGCTTGGCGCCAGTGTAATAAAGCCTTCGCGGAACAAGAAAAAAGTAATGGTGATTGGTGGTGGTCCTGCCGGATTGGAAGCGGCCCGTATTGCGGCTATTCGCGGTCACCATGTCAGTGTATACGATGGAGCAGGCAAGCTTGGTGGCCAGGTAAATACAGCAATGAAGGGGCCGGGACGTGAAGAGATAGCCGGAGTTGTTCGGTATTTGGAAAATGAGCTAAGGCATCTCGGTGTAGACATATATCTAAATACGTATGTAGATAAAAAGCAGGTGGTATCAGCTGCTGCTGATACGGTAATTCTTGCAACAGGGTCAGTCCACCGGCTGCCCCATGAATACGAGGGAGGAAGCTTACCCCATGTTATTACGGGCTTTGATGCCTGGAATGGGGCGGATATCGGAGACAATGTAGTTATCGTAGACGAGGTGGGGAGCTATCAGTCGACCACGCTTATCGAAAAGATAGCAAGAGAAGGCAAAAATGTAACCGCTATCACCAGTGAACTGTTCGTTGGTGTTAGCTTGGCACAAACATTGGATATTTCACTGTGGAACCAGCGGGTGTACTCGTTAGGTGTTACGATGATTCCTCGTTCACGAATTAAAAAAATTACAGAGAGGGATGTACATATTTTTGAGAGATTCAGCAAGGTAGAAAGTGTATTGCGTGAGATTGATACCGTTATTTTCTGCTTGCCTGAGCTGCCGCAGGAGAGCTTGTACTATGAAATAAAAGACAGCGTTCGGCAGGTGTTCCGGGTCGGGGATTGTGTAGCGCCCCGTGGCATCGGGATGGCAATTGTTGAAGGAAACCAGGTAGGGAGAAGAGTGTAATGAACGATTATAACTATTTATTTTCCCCTTTAAAAATTGGAAGTGTAACTGTGAAAAACCGTGTTGTATTCTCGGCTCATATGACAAACAACGGAGCGGGAGGCGTAGTCACTGACAAGCATATTGCCTACTATACGGAGCGGGCGAAGGGCGGCGCAGGTCTCATTATTACGGAGGAGCAATCCGTTCATCCGACAGACAGAGCGTATGAGAAGTTGATCGATGCGTTCGATCGCCGCGTTATCCATGGCTATAAAAAGCTAACTGACTCTGTTCATGTCTATGGAACCAAAATCTTCGCCCAGATTAATCATAATGGCAGTCAGGGGAACAGCACATACTCTCGAATGGCCGTATGGGGGCCTTCAGCAATACCAGATCCTATCTTCCGGGAAATTCCGAAGCAAATGGAAAAGGAAGACATCCGTCAGGTTGTGGAAGGATACGCGATTGTAGCAAGGCATGTCAGGGAAGGCGGTTTTGACGGCGCGGAACTTCAGGCATCGCACAGTTCGCTTATTCGGCAATTTTTATCCCCGGCTACCAATAAACGAAACGACGAGTATGGGGGTTCGCTGGAGAACCGGATGCGTTATGTAATTGAACTTATTGATGCGATCCGTGAAGCTGTCGGTAGAGATTTTACTTTGGGAATCCGGCTATGCGGCGATGAGTTAATTCCTGGTGGAATCACATTAGAGCAGACACTAGAAATTGCCAGGAAGCTAGAAGAAACAGGAAAAATAGATTATATCAATACGAGTATCGGAAACTTCCATAATCTGTTCATGGTAGAAGGTTCGATGCACGTTCCCCTCGGATACGCAACGTATATGGCTTCCGCTATCCGCAAGGTTGTAAACATTCCCGTCTTTACGGCCGGGCGTATCAATGACCCGGTGCAGGCAGAGCAGCTGTTGGCAGAGGGACATGCCGATATGATCGGTGTTGTCAGAGGCCAAATTTGTGATCCTGAATTTACAATAAAAGCCCAGCAGGGGCGGTTGAATGATATCCGTAAATGTATTGCCTGCAATCAATACTGTGTAGGGCGTATGGGGCTAAATCGGTTCCTGAGCTGTATTCAAAATCCCGGTGCGGGAAATGAAAAGCAGTATGGAATTGACACATTACAACCCTGTTCTACTCGAAAACGAGTTATGGTGGTCGGCGGTGGCCCTGCAGGACTGGAAGCGGCAAAAATCGCAGCGGAGAGAGGTCATGACGTCACAATTTATGAAAGAGAACAGACGCTTGGCGGTACTGTAGGCTTGTTTACAAAAATACCGAATCGCGCTGAATTTGGTGATCATATCCGCAACCAGTTGAACCAATTAGAGAAACTAGACGTTAGGATTAAGCTTGGCGTAGATGTTACAGCTGATCTGGTCATGCGAGAAAACCCTGATACAGTTGTAATTGCGACAGGAGGCAAGAAAGGATACCCGCCGTTTGCTGTAAGCGAAGACGCCATTCCTTTAGGTGATACGCGAGATGTTCTGCACAACAGATTGACGCTTGGTAAAAAGGTCGTACTCGTAGATTTTACAGGCGGACAGCCAGCAACGAGCGTAGCGGAGTTCCTGATTGATAACGGACATGAAGTTGAATTGTTGACAGCGGCATTGTATGCGGGTGCTGATCTCGGTCCGACGCAGGACCTTCCTCTGTGGTATGACAGGGTACTGAGCAAAGGAATTACGATTACATCTAATGTTGTTGTAAAAGACGTGGGCAAAAAAATTACAGTGTTTAATCATTATTCAGGAGCAGAATGGCAAATTGAAGCAGATTCTGTTGTGTATGCGACGATGGGAATGCCCGACAGTGATTTGTATTTTGCGCTGAAAGGAAAAGTAAAGGAATTGTATAGAATCGGCGATTGTCTTGCGCCAAGAAGAGTAGAGCAGGCCGTTCTGGACGGGCATCGAATAGGAAGAGCCATTTAAGGAGGAGTCTTCGTGAGAGATGAGATATGGGTTTTCATTGAATACCAGGATGGAGAGATGATCGAAAATTGTAAAGAGATCCTGTATGAAGCCCATCGTTTAGCACGTATAAAAGGAAAAACAGTACATGCCCTTGTAATGGGGAAGAAGGTGAAAGAAGTTTATGAGGATATCAAGCGTTATGGTGTAGTGACAATCTATAGCGTAGAACACAGCTTGCTCGCTACCTATACGACAGATGCGTATGTTGCAGCGCTGGAGAGTGTCCTTACTATGTACCGTCCGCTTCTGCTGTTCATGCCTTCGACAACCGATTGCCGGGATTTGGCGCCTAGACTAGCAGCACGTATGAAAACTGGAGTCGTAACGGATTGCGTAAAATTCACCTGGGGCAGCGACGATGTATTGTTAATGACAAAGTTCATATACAATCGAAAGGCTCATTGCACGTTTGACTCTCACACAGGTAGAACACAGCTTGCAACGGTATTACCGAAAGTTTTTCCACCGGCACTTCCTAAACAATGTGAAGAGGAAGTACCAGTATACAATGTTCCGATCCGTCTTAATTCCTCGGATATACGGACACAGGTACTGGGTGTTATCGAAGCGGAGGCAAGCTCAGTTGATCTTTCTGAAGCCAGTATGATTGTAGCTGGAGGTCGCGGGGCGAAAAGCAAAGAAGGGTTTATGCTCATTCATGAACTTGCATATGCGCTGGGAGCCTCGGTAGGTGCATCGCGTGTCGCAACCGATGAGGGGTGGGTACCGTTCGAGCGGCAAATCGGTCAAACAGGCAAAGTCGTTGCACCAAAATTATACATTGCATGCGGCATTTCGGGAGCGATTCATCACACGATGGGAATAAAGGATTCGGGAACGATTATAGCGATAAACTATGATAAGTCAGCCGCCATTTTTGGATTATCTGATATAGGTCTTGTAGGCGATATGCATGAAGTGATTCCGTTATTAATACAAAAAATCCAAAAGTATAAAGAAGAACAGAAAACAGTGGCACAGCAAAGAGAGGTGGCGGAAATCAGGTGAGTACTAATAAATTTGATGTGATTGTTGTAGGCGCGGGTCCGGCAGGTGTAGCCGCCGCATTCCAGCTGGCACGGGCAGGAGTGGATGTAGCTATCGTTGAGAGAGGGGAATTCCCCGGCTCAAAAAATATGTTCGGAGGAGCTTTTTATGGGCGTGTTCTGCATGAATTAATTCCAAATTTCTGGGAGGAAGCTCCAATTGAAAGAGTTGTAACAAAACGCCTCCTGACACTCATGTCTTCACGGGCTTCTGTCGCAATTGAATTAAATAGCCGTAGATATGCACAGCCCCCCTATAACGGATTTACGATTCTCCGTCCTAAATTCGATAACTGGTTTGCCCAAAAAGCAGTGGAACAAGGAGCAACGTTGATTCCTGCCACAACGGTAGACAGTCTTCTGTATGAAGGAAAAAAAGTTGCCGGTGTGAGAACAAGACGTGAGCATGGGGATTTATATGCAAACATCGTCATTGCAGCCGATGGTGTCAATTCGTTTCTGGCAAGGCAGGCAGGGCTGCGTAAAGATTTCTCTTTGCATCATCTCGTTGTCGGTGTAAAAGAAGTGCTCAAATTACCTTCAGAGGTAATAGAGGAACGTTTTAAGCTCGGACACCAGGAGGGGATGGCCAATGAGTTTGTCGGGGGAATACCGGTTAAAGGTGGCGGCTTTCTTTATACAAACAAAAATACGATTTCTATCGGCGTTGTCGCAGAACTTGCTGCATTAAAAGAGAAAAAAATACAGGTCGTTCAAGTGTTGGAAGATTTTAAAAATCATCCTACTGTAAAAGAAATGATTCGGGATGGCGTTCCTGTTGAATACGGCGGACACCTTATTCCGGAAGCCGGATTTAATATGATGCCTGAATTATATACAGATGGAATGCTGGTAGTGGGCGATGCGGCAGGAATGGTTTTTGCAACAGGGCTTGCTTTAGAAGGAATGAATTATGCTATGGCCGGCGGGATTGCGGCAGCGAAAGCGGCTTTGCGTGCTTTGCGGGCGGAAAATTATTCAGCAGGACAGCTTAGCTGCTATAAAACCCTGTTAGAAGAAAGCTTTGTGCTGCGAGATTTGAAGGAATTCAGACATGCTTCTTCTTTTGTGCAAAATCCAAGAATTCATGATACGTATGCAGCCGGCGTTACAGAACTCATGGAAAAACTATTTACTTCAGACGGACAGCCGCGCCAGAAAATCATGAAAATGGCAAAAAGTCAATTCGGCTCAAAAGTCAGTCTCTTGGATATAGTAAAAGACGGATGGAGCGGTGGAAGAGGTTTATTATGGTAGGAGGGAAAGCATATGAAAGTAACCTGGTCTGATGTAGATAATAAGCTTTCACTTGTCCGGACACGTATACATCGTACAGCCCATATTGTTGTTGATAGCTCTAAATGTGAGGTATGTCCGCATGAAGCATGTGTATACGGCTGTCCCGCAACCTGCTACCGGGTAATCGATGGCAAAGTAAAATTCGCCTACGATGGGTGTGTAGAGTGTGGAACGTGTGATGTGATGTGTGATCAGGGAGCGGTAACCTGGACGTATCCGCCGGGCGGGTTTGGTGTGCTTTACCGTCTATTGTGAAAGGAGAATACGTATGCAAATCGCGGTATGCCTAAAGCTCATACCAGATATGGATGTGCCAGAAGTTGTTAATGCGGCCACTGGAATGCTGGACGAAGATTTTATTATAAATAGAATGGATCCGGGAAGCATAGCTGCGCTGGAAATGGCACTCCGCTTTAAAAACAAATACGATGCATTTCTGACGGTTATTATGATCGCACCGGAAGACGCGGATTATTATTTGAAGGAAGTAAAAGCGCTAGGAGCGGAGCGTGTCTGCCGGATTTGGCATGAGAATCTGGAGATGACTGATACACATGGAAAAGCGCTCGTTCTTTCCTCATTTCTCCAAGAGATAAACCCTGCTGTTGTATTTTTTGGAAGCTGCTCCGGTGATACAGGAAACAGGCAACTGCCTGCTTTCGTTGCCGAAATGCTGGACATGCCGCAGGTAACCGGGGTAGCGGCCGACATTAAATACACAGGCAATCATCTCATCGCCTTTCGTCGTCTGGAAAAAGGAGCGAGGGAAAAAATAAAGGTGCAAATCCCGGCTGTTATTTCGGTAGATATGGAAAGCAGCGGAATGCCATATGCGTCGCTCAACCACTATGTGGAAGCGCTTGCCTATCAAATAGAAGAGATTCCCCTGCATGAATTAGGAATAGCAGAAGATGAAATATCAAGCTGGAACGTACGGACTCGCCTTGTCAGCATTACTCCTCCTAGTCCGGTTCCACAAGCCATTTTTACCCCGGATTCCAATCTTGATCCACTTGATCGTATTCGTGCGATTGTGTCGGGGGGGCTGGAGCAGAAAAAAGGAATGATGATTGAGGGAGATGCTGAGAAATTGGCGGAAGAAGCATTTCAATTTTTAAAGGGAAAAGGCTTTGTTTGATACAGGTGGAGGAAAAGATATGAAATATTCCTGGAGCTATCGTTTGCATACGGGAATGAATCTGATGAAAGATGAGCGGGGCGGTGTGCTTTTATCAGATCATCCCCTTGGTGTTATACGGATAAATGATACTGCTTACCGATTGCTGTATGATTGCGCAAATTCTCTTACATTAGATGAAATCATTGAAAAATATCCAGGTATTGAAAAGGGAAAAATTGTTCAGTTTCTTGATTCGTTCGCCAAAAGAGGGATACTTAGCCGTATTTATACAGGAGATAGCATTGAAGAATACACTCCGTTTGTATCCATCGTAATTCCTGTACGCAATAGACCCGCTGATATAAGAAGGTGCATTGAATCGGTTTTATGCTGCCATTATCCCCGTGATCGCTTCGAAATTATCGTGATCGATGACTTTTCTACAGACAATGAAACGAAGGAAGCGATTAAGGAATATGATGTTCGCCTGATTGAAATGGAGCAAAATGTAGGGCAATCATGCTGCCGGAATATCGGTGTTAGGGAGGCGAAAGGAGAAGTGATCGCTTTTACAGACAGCGATTGTGTAGTAAGTCATAATTGGCTGCGGCTTCTCACGCAGCCGTTTGTAGATGAGAACATAGCTATTGTAGGAGGCGGGGTTGATTCCTATAGCTCGAAAAAAGCGCTGGATCGTTATGAGGAGGTTCGTTCGCCGCTGCATATGGGAGAGCGAGGCGGGGAGATCGGTCCCGGAAAACTGATTCCGTATATTCCTACATGTAATGTATTTATCAGGCGAAGCGCCTTTTTACAAGTCGGCGGTTTTAAAGAAGAAATGCGTGTAGGGGAAGATGTGGACCTCATATGGCGTGTGTTACAGCAGGGAAACAAAGGCTGGTACATACCGGAAGGGAGGATTCTGCATCGTCACCGTAATCGAATGTCTGAATTTATAGTACGACGGGCGCAGTATGCAGCTTCTGAAGCATTGCTGGAAAAGAACTTTTCATTTAATCGGAAAAAGATGTTCATAAGTTCATGGAACATGATAAATGGCAGCATACTTCTGTCAGGAATATTTCTATATAATTTTTTGAATTATCACAATTCGATTCATTCCTTTTTAACCATTTTCACTTTTTGTTTGGTTCTCCTTTTATGCAGCTTTGTATGCGAAATGCTAGTAAAAAAATCAAGAATAAAAGCGCTTGGATTTACGCTTCCGGCAGATAAAATCGCGCGTTCTCTCTGGCGTTCGCACCTTGCGTTTGCAGGACATTTTACGGCTGTACTTTCACGTTATTATTCTCTGTTTCTGTTAGCGCTGAGTATCATTTTTCCGTTGATGTTTGTTTTCTGGGCTGTTGTTTATGTATTATCGGCCTATTTTGAATACGTTACCAAAAAGCCGGAACTTTCATTTCCTGTATTTATATTGATTTACATTGTTGAGATGCTGGCCTATCAGTGCGGGGTTCTACGGGGATGCTGCAAAGAGCGTAATCTAACTCCGCTTTTTCATCAGATTACAATTATCTAGCAATTTTTCTATGAAAGGAGGTGATGCCCCTCTATATTATCCAGCAAGGCCCTTTGATTTTATAAAAATTTATAAGGAGGAGAATTGTTATGTCATTTAATGTTAACCACACTGAATTCCCGTTGAAGATGTATCATCCTACCCCTGGAGCACTGATCGGTTGGGGTGCTTACCGGATGGCCGGTGAAGAAGCGAAAAAACTAGGCATTAAACATGCCCTCATTGTTACATCTGGACTGCGCGGTACAGGAATCATTGATGAAATTACCGGTGTTTTAAAGCATGTAGGAATTGAAGTCACAGTGTATGATGGCGTAACATCGAACCCGAAAGATCATGAAGTACATGCAGCTCACAAATTGTATAAACAGGCGCAGTGTGATGGCATTATTTCGGTCGGGGGCGGTTCTTCTCATGACTGCGCGAAAGCAGTTCGTATCGTTGAAGCGCATGACGGACAGTCAATTCGTGAGTTTAACGGAATGAATACATGTCAGAAGCCGATACTTATCCCGCAGCTTGCGATTACTACAACAGCGGGAACCGGCTCGGAAACAAGCTGGGCTTCTGTTATTACAGATACTGAGAAATTATATAAAATGGTTATTTTCGACCCGACCATTATTACTTCCCGTGCAATTGTTGACCCGGCATTGATGAGAACGATGCCGCCGAAATTGACAGCATGGACAGGAATGGACGCATTAACACACGCGGTAGAAGCGTATGTATCCCGTCTTGGGGTTATTACATCACAGGGTCTGGCTATTCATGCGATTAAGTTAATTAACGAAGGACTTCGCCAGGCATATGCGAACCCGGACAATGCAGAAGCGCGTGAAAAACAAGCATGGGCTCAATATACGGCAGGTATGGCTTTCAACAGTGCAGGTCTTGGAATCACGCACTCCATTGCACACTGCCTTGGCGCTTTGTTTGATTCACCGCACGGTCAGTGTAACGCGATTGCGATGGTTCCGGTAGCCCGTTATAACATGGTTGCATGTCCGGAACGTTATGCTGATATCGCCCGTGCGATGGGGGTTGACACAACAGGCATGACGGTTATGCAGGCAGCTGAGAGCGCAGTTGAAGCGCTTGATACTCTGCGTAAAGAAATCGGCATTACGGAAAACTTCAGCTCACTTGGACTGCAAGAACACCATCTGCCGCGCTTCTCGGAAGTTGTATTTAACGATGTCTGCACAGGAGGCAATCCAAGGATCGTAACGACAGATGCAATTCAGCAGATCTTTAGAGAGTGTATGGACCCTGCGGTAGAAGTAGAAGCAGAAGTACTGGCGTAAGAGCATACAGCCAGAAAAGGGGGAGGGGGAGTTTGTGCCCCCTTTTTCTTCTCTACATCTTAGTTTTTCTTTCTTATCATTTTCCTGTTTTTCTCAAAAAAAGAGGGAGGAATGAAATACATGTTTCAATCCATCGAAGACGTAACTTTGCAGCTTCGTTCTGCTCATTATATATGTGATACGGAAATTGCTACAGCGGTTTATGTAAGCTACAAACTGAATAAGCCTATCCTTATCGAAGGTCCGCCGGGAGTAGGGAAAACATCGCTTGCAAAAGCGCTGGCCAGCATTATGGACTGTGAACTTATACGCCTGCAGTGCTATGAAGGGATTGATGAAAGCAAGGCGTTATACGATTGGGAGTACGGCAAACAAATGCTGTATACCCAGTTGTTAAGAGGAACACTCGACCAGTATCTTGATGGAGTATCTACGCTTTCACAGGCGGTTGAAAAAATGAGTAAGGAAGAAGATATTTTTTTCTCAGAACATTTTCTGCTCAGGCGTCCTATTTTACGCAGCTTTATGTCCGATAAACCGTCTGTTTTACTTATTGATGAAATTGACCGGGCAGATGATGAGTTCGAAGCGCTGCTGTTAGAAAGCTTAAGCGATTTTCAGGTGACCATTCCGGAATTGGGGCAAGTATCCGCGAAGCATAAACCGCTTGTTGTTTTGACAAGCAATAATACAAGAATGCTTTCTGATGCACTGCGCAGACGCTGCCTGTTTTTACATATCGGCTATCCGAGCGCAGAACGGGAAATCCAGATTATTCAGGAGCAGGTACCGGAAATCTCAAGAGAATTAACAGGACAGATTGTAGAGTTCCTTAAGAAAGTAAGAGAGCTTGGTTTACGGAAATCTCCAAGTGTCAGTGAATCAATTGATTGGGCACAAACACTTGCTCTATTAAAAGTAAAAGAAATAAATCCGTCTGTTATTAAAGATACGATGGGCTCCCTTATTAAGCATCACTCGGATTATGGTAAAGTTGATGAGTTGATACAGACAGTTCATATTTAAAATCGGGGTTGATACGATGAAGGGGATTCTAACACAATTCATTAACGGCCTGAGGCGAAGGGGAGTTCGTGTATCCCCTGATGAGAATATGGATGCTTTAAAAGGTCTTTATTATGTGGGGCTGAGTGACAGACAGGCATGCAAATCAGTACTGCAGATGACGCTTATTAAAAATGAAAAAGATTTAGATACATTTGATACATGGTTTGACCAGTATTTTAAAGTTCTATGGAACATAGTAGAGGCACAGCCGGAATTGCCTTCTGAAGCGGTCAGGGAAGCCGCGATCGCAATGAAACATCTGGCAGAAGGAGAGAAACAGCCTGAGGGTGGAGAGCATTCCGGTTTTAAAATTATGATTCAGACAGAGGAACTTGAAGATGTGGAAGTCAGTCTGGATGATCTGGAACTGATTGAACAGGAACTTGGGGTTGGCAGTGGAATTGGTCTTAGTACGAATCTGCATTTGGGAGAGCGCTTACAGTCACCGAATCCGGAAGGTACCTATTCAACAGGAGAATTAAAGTACTTTGTTGATGAAGAACAAATGGAACAGTGGAAGCGAAAAAATTTTAATGAGTACACAGAAGAAGAAATTTCCAAAATGGATGAAATGGTCATTCAAATGGTCAATCGTTTAAAGAAAGATATTAAAAAATTGAGAAAGAAGAAAAATGACGGAAAGCTGCATGTTACAAAGACATTGCGGAGAAACAGCCGCTTTGGCATGATTCCTTTTGAGCCGCATTTTAAGAAAAGGAATAAAGAAAAACCGCGTATTGTTGTATTATGCGATGTAAGCTATTCTGTCAGTTATGCCTCACGTTTTTTGCTTCATCTAATGCACAGCCTGCAAAATACAATATTGTCCGTTCGCAGCTTTGTTTTTGTTAAAGAACTGATCGAAGTTACGGAACTTCTGAATAAATATGATGTTCACCAATCGATGAACAAGATTTCCCTCGGAGAAGTAGTGGATGTAGATGAAAATAGCGATTATGGTCATGCGCTGCTAACTTTCCAGAAGAATTTTATTGATAGTATGAAAGGACAGCCTGCTGTAATATTCTTGGGTGATGCACGAAATAATTACAACCAGTCAAACGCCTGGGTATTGGAAGAAGTTAAAGAAAAATCGGTGTTTACGATGTGGTTAACACCTGAAAGAAAAGGGAACTGGGATCTTGGAGATTGTGTAATTAAAGAATATGGAGAGCATGTAGACGCTATCGAAGTAGTAAAAAACGTGGAAGATTTAAGCCGCGTAGTGGAAAAGCTAATCCGTAATATGTACCGCGGAGGAAGAAATATTGATTGGGAACAGGAAGGAGAGCCAGAATCAGAATCTGATTTCGGTATGGCGATCTTCAGAAATTCCGTTACGATATCCAATGAGTATGAGAAGATGGCGCAGGAGCGTCTGGCTGCAAGGAAGTAAGAAAGACGAGTGCAAACAACGCACTCGTCTTTCTTTGTATTTTACACCGAGGGCAGAAGACGAAGACAGGCCGAAATCGAATACCGATAGATTTTTTCGCCATGAACAGCAGAAGCAAGGTGCGGGTGAATCCCTGCAGATCCTGAAGGATACCATTCATAAAACTGTCTGGCATCGGGTGTCAATGTAGATTGATTTACAGGATGTCCTGAAGCTTTAGCCATATCAACAAGCTCGGGATGAAGATACAGCATAAGCGATGTTTCAGGAGCGGACGCATGATACTCTTGTTCGTTCCAGACCTCTGACATATATGCCTGAACGTTTTTGTCGTTCCACCATTCAAACAGGGATGTTTTGCATGCTGGCGAGGCAGAGGAAAGATGTGCAATCACATCCTGAATAACAGGTGTGTTTCCTCCATGGCCGTTGATAATCAGGCAGTGGGTAAATCCGTGGGAATAAATAGACAATAGAATATCGGTTAACAGGCAATAAAAGGTGTCCGCTCTTAAACTTAACGTACCTGGAAAAAATAAATGACAATCCGACAGACCAACAGAGACAGGAGGAAAGCAAACCGTATCTGTCCTTCTCTTTAGTTCTTTTGCAAGCGACAGAGGAATTAATATGTCTGTTGCTAGCGGGAGATGCTGTCCATGCTGCTCGTAGCTGCCAACTGTTAGGATACAGCTGCTTTTTTTCTGTACATACTGCTTTATATCACACCATGTTGCTCCGGAGAAAGGTAGCAAAGTACATGGCCCCCTTGAATCGTAGTTCTTCTTTCTTGACTTTTGCAGAACAAGACTGCTGCCATGCTGGAGAGGCAGCAGTCTTGCTTTTAGAAGAAACCTAAAGCGTTCGGGCTGTAGCTTACCAGAAGATTTTTCGTTTGCTGATAGTGGTTCAACATCATCTTATGTGTTTCTCGACCAATACCAGACTGTTTGTATCCACCGAAAGCGGCGTGTGCCGGATATGCGTGATAGCAGTTTGTCCATACGCGTCCCGCTTTAATCGCTCTACCCATGCGGTATGCTCTGCTAATATCACGCGTCCATACGCCAGCACCCAGTCCGTAGAGGGTATCATTGGCAATATGCAGTGCTTCTGTCTCGTCTTTAAATGTTGTAACTGCAACAACGGGTCCGAAAATTTCTTCCTGGAAGATACGCATGCTGTTGTTTCCTTTAAAAACGGTCGGTTGGATATAGTAGCCACCTGCAAGATCGCCTCCAAGATCCGTTCTGCCTCCGCCAACCAGGCATTCCGCGCCTTCTTGAAGGCCGATGTCAATGTAGGACATAATTTTTTCGACCTGTTCCATTGATGCCTGTGCACCGATCATTGTGTCTGTGTCAAGCGGATTCCCCTGCTTAATCTGCTTCACGCGTGCCAGTGCCCTTTCCATAAATTCATCGTAAATGGATTCCTGGATTAAGGCACGTGACGGACATGTACATACTTCTCCTTGATTGAGGGCGAACATCACGAATCCTTCGATTGCTTTGTCAAAGAACGCATCATCCTGCGCAAGTACATCGGCAAAGAAAATGTTCGGGGATTTTCCGCCAAGTTCAAGCGTAACCGGAATCAGATTTTGCGAAGCATACTGCATAATCAGACGGCCCGTTGTCGTTTCACCCGTAAATGCGATTTTTGCAATACGCGGGTTCGAAGCAAGCGGTTTGCCTGCTTCCAATCCGAAACCGTTTACAATATTAAGTACGCCTGGCGGCAGTAAATCTTCTATCAGTTCAACAAGAACCATAATGGAAGCAGGTGTTTGTTCCGCAGGTTTGAGCACCACACAATTTCCGGCTGCAAGAGCAGGGGCCAGTTTCCAACATGCCATCAAAAGCGGGAAGTTCCATGGGATAATTTGTCCAACAACGCCAAGCGGCTCATTGAAATGATAAGCAATTGTGTGCTCATCGATTTCGCTGATTGTTCCTTCTTCAGCACGCAGAACACCAGCAAAATAACGGAAATGGTCAATCGCAAGCGGAAGATCAGCGGCCATCGTTTCACGCAGTGGCTTGCCGTTATCCCATGTTTCCGCAACAGCCAGCATTTCAAGATTTTCTTCGATTCGATCAGCAATTTTGTTTAAAATAAGCGAACGTTCAGCAGCTGAAGTCCGGCCCCAGGCGTCTTTTGCCGCATGTGCTGCGTCAAGTGCCAGTTCGATATCGTCCTCTGTGGAGCGGGCAATTTCACAGAATGGCTTTCCGGTTACCGGAGTAATATTTTCAAAGTATTGTCCTTTGATGGGGGCAACCCATTTTCTCCCAATAAAGTTATCGTACCTGTCTTTGAATTTTACTTTTGATTCAGCCTGATTTGGTTGTGCGACGATCATAACAAAAAAACCTCCTCTATTTAGAAATGAATTGCTCATAATTTTGTATATTCAAAATACATGCCAGATTTCTTTCATTGAATAGCAGGGAATCATACGCAGTTATTGCCTGATGGTTAACTATATATCGGCACTTTTTTACGGAATTTTGGCACAAAAAGAACATTATTCGCCTAACGGAACAGATTTTCCCTTTTCGTTCAATAAATATCGTAGTGTTCTCGGATTGATTTTTAATAGTCTTCCTGCTTCTTTCCGGTTTCCCATTGTTTGTCTCAGCGCTTTTTTGATTACTTCATGTCCTACTTTTGTCTCTATATCACGAATCAACGCTAATAAGTTTGGCAGATCAAATCCATTTTCCACTTCAATTTTTTTTAATAACTCGCTGCAAAATTCATCTGCAAGAGCAGAAAAATCATCTGTACAGCTTTTTTTTCGAAGAGGTGTTACGTTGTTTGTATGTAAAGACTTTTCTTCGAATGAAACATCTGCCGAAGCAGGAACGTGTCTTTTTATAACGGAATCGAGGATTTTTTCAGGAAGATGCTTAATATCGATCTCCCGGCTATCTTTATCAGCCAGAGCCAATGTGTGCATAATGACGTTATGCAGCTCCCTGATATTTCCTGGCCACTGGTAATTTTGCAACACTTCTATAGCTTTAGGCGAAAAAACAGGAGAGAAAGTCGACGTTTTTTGCATCCGTTTTGTAAAATGTTGAATGAGCAAAGGGATATCTTCTCTTCTTTCCCGTAAAGGGGGAAGGCATAGTTTCACGCCTTCAAGCCGATACAAAAGATCGGAACGAAATTCCTTTTTTTGTACAGCTGTTTCAAGATCTACGTTTGTAGCGGATAAAATTCTTGTATTTGTTTTAATTGTTTTCTCCCCGCCCACCCTCATAAATTCTTGTAGTTCAAGAACGCGGAGCAGCTTGACTTGGGTTTGCAAACTTGCCTCACCAATCTCATCGAGAAACAACGTTCCCTGATTGGCGATTTCAAACACCCCTTTGCGCACCTGGCTTGCGCCGGTGAAAGAGCCTTTCTCATGGCCAAATAATTCAGATTCGAGTAGGGATTCAGCAATCGCTCCACAGTTTACCGCAATAAAAGGATGATTGTTTCGGCTGCTTATATGGTGTATAAAGCGGGCGAATACTTCTTTTCCTGTTCCTGTTTCTCCGTTAATAAGAATGGAAATGTTTTTTGGAGCAACCTTTTTGGCGATTTCAATAATCCGCCTCATCTCCTGGTTTGCTCCTATGATAAAACCGGTCTCTTCAGAAATCATATCGAGTTCGTCTGTCTGCAGGCTTTGACTGTGCAACGCTTGCTCAATAATTTGTTTAAGTTTAAGAATGTCATCAAAAGGTTTTTCGATATAGTCGTATGCCCCCATATGAATCGCATCAACCGCTGTTTTTACTGTGCTGTACCCCGTCATAATAATTACCTGTGTAGACGGCTGAACCTTTTTAATGTTTTTCAAGATAGCGAGTCCGTCCGTATCAGGCAGCTTGAGGTCAACGATGGCCAAATCGAAAACATCATTCTCAATTACATCGTTAATTTGACGTGTGTCATGAGCAACTGTGACGGTATGCTGCATCTTTTGCAAAAAATATTTAAAGAACGTGGTAACTTCTACTTCATCGTCGATGACAAGAATATGAGCCATTATTGTACGCCTCCTTTTCCATCAACAGGGATATAAAGAGTAAATGTACTTCCTTCATTTATTTTGCTGTCAATAAGAATGGTGCCGTTATGAGCATCGGCGATACCCAGACTGACGGAGAGACCAAGTCCAGTTCCTTTTGTTGAATCTTTCGTTGTAAAAAACGGATTGAAAACTTGCGGTAAATTTTCCGGTGGAATGCCACATCCATTATCACGTACTGCTATATATGCGTATGTGTCAATGTTTTTATTTTTTTCATACAAGAGCAGTGGAATGTCATGGCTGACGGTCCCTGTTTCAATATGAATTTCGCCGTTTGGTATACCGACTAATGCGTCTTTGGCATTTAGTATAAAATTAATAATAATTTGTTCGATATGCTGCTTACTGGCAAAAATAGTTGGGAGCGCTTTGGACAGATGAAGATGAATAGCGATTTTGTTCCGGTTAATCTGATAGCCGACAATATTAAGAGCCTGTTTTGCTGTTGTATTTAAGCATGTTTCTTCGAATGCGTAATGATCCTGCCTGGAGAACGTTAATAAGTTTTGGATAATTTTTTTACTTCGAACACCGCAGTTGTAAATATCCGATAGAAGCTCCGTTTCCTCACTTTTAGGATCAGCTTCCATCATAAGAAGCTGAGTATTTCCTAGAATGGCTGTAAGTGGGCTGTTTATTTCATGGGCAACTCCGGCAGCCATTTCTCCGATAGCCGCAAGCTTGGCTGACTGAATGAGTTGCTGTTCTAATGCAAGTTTTGCTGTAATATCTTTTACATAACAAATAATGCCTGACAATTTTCCATCGTTATATTTCGGGTGGGAGAAAACATCGAGTATTTTTCCATTCTTCAAATGGATACGGTGTGTCATGCTTGTGTTTGTTGTAAGCACTTCTTCAAGCGGACTGGAAGTCAGGGGTGTCTCTCCGTTGTAGAACAGGTCATTCCATTTTTGCAGCATGATCTGTTCGGGTGATTTATTGAAAAATTTCGGGACAGCATGATTGAAATGGACAATTCTTGAATGTAGATCAACTTGCATTAACATATCGGTAACCGCATCGAAGATATTTTGCAGATCTGTTCGCATGTTAGCCATTTTCGTATATAAGGAGGCATTATCAATACAAATAGATAGATGATCCGCAACCTGGCTCAAAAAATTGATATCATTCTGATGAAAGTCGACCTTATCCCTGCAGCCCAGCGATAAGACACCAATGGGTTGTTTTTTTATGATAAGCGGAAATACCATAACCGTTTTAATCTTGAGATTACGTAAAATAGTATCTTCAAAATATTGATTGCATTCTGAGGAGACATGATGGTAGATAGGAGTATTTTTGTAGATTGACTCCCAGTATAACGAGTCTTTCTGGGGAATTTTTTCTCCGTATTTCAATTCGGTGAGCGTATCCGGAAATACGTGAGTAATCCGTAATTCGTTGCTTTCCATTGATAGTAAAGCCAGACGGTCGAAAAGAATAACCTCCCTCAGTTTAGATACAACTTCTTTCATCATATCCTGAAAAGACATATCAATAGTAATGCTTCGTACAAGCTTATTAATGATTTCCAGTTGAACGTTTTGTCTTGTAACTTCCTGAATTGTTTTTTTTAATTCCATGTAATAATTTTTCTTTGAGGAACGAATACCCGTCAGTTTCTCCAACGCATCTTTTTTACTATCGTACATAGCTCCTCCTTAAAACGCTTCTTTAAAAATATCTTCTATATCCGTTTGTGTTACCTCTTTTGGATTGGTAATAAGGCAGGCATCTTCCATGGCGCACTCGCTTAGCTGTGAAATATATTTTTTTTGTAAGCCTACTTCAGAAAGTCGTTTTGGAATGCCGATATCTCTGGCAAGCCGATTGATAGAGTTGATTGCTTGCAGCGCCGCTTCTGTATCAGACAGGCCTTCAACATTTTCTCCCATAGCGATAGCAATGTTTGTATATTTATGAGGGACCGCCGATTTATTAAATTCCATAACATGCGGCAATAGAATAGAATTTACCTCTCCGTGCGGCATATCAAGCAGTCCGCCTAAAGGGTGTGACATTGCATGAACAGCGCCCAATATCGCATTGGAAAAGGCCATGGCAGCCTGCTGGCTGGCCATCGCAATATTCGTCTTAGCCGTTATATCCGTTTTCGAGCGGACAGACTGGCGAAGATTCCCTGAAATCAATCGAATCGCATCCAATGCAAGCAGGTCGGTAAGAGGAGTCGAGGCGATTGACAAGTACGCTTCAATTGCGTGTGTAAGCGCATCCATTCCTGTATATGCTGTAAAGATGGGTTCTTTCGTTATTAATGTGGTAGGGTCGATAATTGAAATATCGGGAATGAGAGACTTTGATATAATGGCTATCTTCACTTTTTTTTCTGTGTTAGTAATAATGCAGAACTGGGATATATCTGCTCCTGATCCGGCCGTCGTAGGAATCATAATCATAGGAGGGAGAGGGTTTTCTATTTTATCAATCCCCTGAAACTCATGGACAACCCCTTCATTTGCAGACAGGAGCGCTACTGCTTTGGCTGAATCAAGACAGCTTCCGCCACCAATTCCAACAACAATATCACACTGTACACGCTTATATTCCTTTGTAGCTCTCATGACCTCATAATCTTTTGGATTGCTTGTTATATCAGAAAAGATATGATAGTCGATTCCGCATTCAGATATATATGCAACAGCTTTTTTAACCCAACCTGCCTTTATGACTCCGCGATCAGTGACAATGAAAGCTTTTGTGCCTCCCAGACGTAGAATACAGTCTCCAATTTGAGAAATAGAGTTTGAGCCAAAGATAATCTCGGGAGTAACGAATTTTGTGATCTCCATGCGTTCGGTCCTCCTTTTCAACTCTGTATATAAGTGATAGGATAGTCAGAAAATGTCATTTCGTAAAAGAGGGGATAGGTATGTCTATCGAAGTGAATTTTTGCCCTCGATGCGGTTCGAGGGGGATAGAAAGAGAAATAAAAAACAAAGTTTCATGCAAAAAATGCAAATATTCACTATATTATAACATTAAATTGGCTGCCGGTATTATATGTTTTTGTTCAAATATTTGCCTCTTCTTGATTTTTCATCGTGATTTTGTCAAGTTTTCAATCCATGTTTATATAGGACGCCTGATGAATATGTCAAGTATATTCGTCAGGTTTTATTTTGTTATCAGACACATTTTGAAGATATATGAAGAGCAGTCGGACAAATCTAGAAAAAAATCTTTGCTTCCCCTATGAAAAACAAGTAATGCAAGAATTTTTGCTTAACTATGTCAGGTTTTATAACAAGTAATTTGCGCTATCTTTTATACATTTCTATAATAAAACCATGTTTAATCCTGAATGACTCCAATCATGACGAAAAACGAAAGGGTGATGTTATTTTTTATAACAAAAAAGACGATGACCGGCGATAGTGGGTCGTGTTTCGTCCAGGCAATGAGTTTTCAAATCATTGCCTGATGTTAATTATTACATAATTAGAATTAAAAAAGGGGTGCATTCATCTGTTCAGGTGTGTAAAAAGCAAACTGGGGATTTCTATGTTGGCGATATTTTTGATGCTGGCCGGATGCGGCAGCAAAGCGGTAGAGCAGAAGGATGGCGATTCGGGAGCGTCCCCTTCCTCTGATACGGTAAAAGTCGGAGTGCTGCACTCTTTAAGCGGAACGATGGCGATTAGTGAGGTTTCTTTAAAGGATGCCGAACTGATGGCTATTGATGAAATCAATCAAGCGGGTGGACTGTTGGGTAAGAAGATTGAGCCTGTCATTGAAGACGGTGCTTCCGACTGGCCGACTTTTGCGGAAAAAGCCAAGAAGCTTTTACAGAAAGATGAAGTAGCTACGATCTTCGGCGGGTGGACTTCGGCCAGCCGTAAAGCGATGCTCCCGGTAGTAGAGCAGAACAAAGGGCTATTATGGTACCCCGTACAATATGAAGGAATGGAATCATCTCCTAATATTTTTTATACCGGAGCAACGACAAATCAGCAAATTGTGCCCGCAGTATCCTGGTTGCTTGAGAATCGCGGAAAGAAATTTTTCTTGATTGGATCTGACTACGTTTTTCCCCGCACAGCCAACAAAATCATTAAAGCCCAGTTAAAGGCGGAAGGCGGAGAGTTGCTGGGTGAAGAATATACGCCGCTGGGTCATACGGATTACAATACGCTCATTAGCAAAATTAAGAGCGCAAAGCCTGATGTCATTTTTAATACGTTAAATGGCGATAGTAACGTAGCTTTCTTTAAACAATTAAAAGATGCCGGGATTAAGCCGGGCGATATGACCGTAATGTCTGTAAGTATCGCAGAAGAAGAGATACGTGGCATTGGCGGAGATATTCTGGCAGGCCATTTAGCGGTATGGAATTACTTCCAAACGACAGACACGCCGGAGAATAAGACATTTGTACAGAAGTACAAGGAGAAATACGGCAACGATCGGGTGACGGATGATCCGATTGAAGCGGCTTATGATGCGGTTCACCTGTGGGCGGAAGCGGTAAAGAAAGCCGGCTCTTTTGAGGTGGAGAAAGTCAAGGCGGCAGCCAAAGGAATTGAATTCAAGGCACCGGGCGGAACGGTCAAAATCGAGGGTGAGAATCAGCATCTTTGGAAAACCGTCCGTATTGGAGAAATCCAATCTGATGGACAGTTTAAGGAACTGTGGAATTCAGGGAAAGCTGTAAAGCCGGATCCGTACTTGAAAAGCTATCCTTGGGGAAGCGGACTGAGTCAGGGGAATTAAAAAAGGAGGAAAAGAGGGAGTGGTGAAGCATTCACACGGGTTAATCCCTCTTTTCCTTATTAAGTCCGATCCGAATAAGGAGGTAACCATATGGATGTTATGTTAACTCAGTTGTTTAACGGAATGAGTCTGGGTTCCATTATGCTATTAATCGCCCTGGGCTTAGCGATTACGTTCGGGTTGATGAATGTGATTAACATGGCTCACGGAGAGTTGATCATGATCGGGGCTTATATGACCTATCTCACCCAATTGTTCTTTTCCCATTATGCACCCGAATCGATGCATGGTTTTTATTTTCTCATCGCGATCCCCATCGCTTTTCTTGTTTCTGCACTTATTGGATTATTGTTGGAACATTTTCTGATTCGCCATCTGTACGGCCGTCCCTTAGACAGTTTGCTGGCCACGTGGGGAATCAGTTTGATTTTGCAGCAGATTGCCCGGAGCATTTTCGGGGCGCCGAACGTTGCAGTCACCGCCCCCGATTGGCTGAATGGCGGACTTACGCTAATGGGGAACGTAACGTTTCCTTACAAGCGTTTGTTTATCATTTTTCTTGTGGTCGCGTGTATCGTCGGATTGTATTTCTACCTGTACCGGACTTCTGCTGGACGCCGAATGCAGGCGGTGACCCTTAATCGAGGGATGGCATCCTGCTTGGGAATTTCTACCCGAAAGGTTGATGCCTATGCATTTGCGTTAGGGTCAGGGCTAGCGGGGATTGCCGGATGTGCTTTGACCTTGATTGGACCGATTGGACCGTCCATTGGCTCTTATTACATTGTCGACGCTTTTATGGTTGTTGTGTTGGGAGGCGTAGGTAAACTGGCCGGAACAGTAGCCGGTGGGTTTCTTATTGGCTTGCTCGGAACGTTTCTTGAATATTCAACTACGGCTACGCTGGCTAAAGTGATTGTATTTGCGCTTATTATCGCATTTTTGCAATGGAAGCCTTCCGGACTTGTCAATATGCGAACAAGAGCATTGGAGTAGGAGGTGCAGGATGAACAGTTTGATTCGCTCACGGTCCCGTATGCAGTGGATCGGATATGTGACTTTTGCGGCAGTGCTTGCTATCGCCCCGTTGTTTTTATCCGATTTTCGCTTGAATTTATTAGGAAAATTCTTATCTTTGGCGATTCTGGCACTCGGACTCTGCTTAATTTGGGGGTACACCGGTATTCTTAGTTTGGGTCATGGCGTTTATTTTGGACTGGGCGCCTATTGCATGGCCATGTATTTGAAGCTGGAAAGCGCGGGAGGCCATCTGCCCGACTTTATGGAATGGAGCGGATTAACCGCCCTTCCCTGGTTTTGGAAGCCTTTTGCCAGCCCGGTCTTTGCGCTGGGCGCAGCGATTTTCATTCCTGTCTTATTGGCGGCGCTGATTGGCTATTTAACCTTTCGCAACCGGATTCGCGGTGTTTATTTTTCGATCCTTTCTCAAGCTCTTGTTATCATTCTGGTCACGCTGTTTATCGGAAAGCAGGAATATACGGGTGGAACAAACGGACTGACGAATTTTTCCACGGTTTTTGGTTTTGGGCTCGCTGCTCCCGAGGTACAGGTAGCGATTTACTGGATTACGTTAGCCGTGCTTGGACTCGTCTTTACGTTTTGTCTCTGGCTGGTTCACAGCCGTTTAGGGCGGTTGCTTATCGCCATTCGTGATGGGGAGAATCGTGTGCGCTTTTGCGGATTCAACCCAACCGGTTATAGTGTGTTTGTTTATTGTTTATCGGCCGCATTCGCGGGCTTATCCGGTGTTTTGTTTGTGCTTCAAGTGGGAATTATCTCTCCGGCCATGATGGGCATTATTCCTTCCGTTGAAATGGTTCTATGGGTGGCTGTTGGCGGGCGTCAATCGTTGATTGGTGCGGTTATCGGAACGATAGTAACCAACGGGGCGAAAAGCTTTTTTAGCGAGTCATATCCAGAAATATGGTTGATCTTATTAGGTGCCTCATTTGTCATCATTGTGCTGTTTTTGCCTAACGGACTTGTAGGTCTTTTTGAAAAAATCAAAGGCAAACTGTTTATTACAAGGGAAAGAGGGGCGAAAGATGAGCAGGCAACCCATACTGTCGTGTCGTAATATCGTGGTAGACTTTGATGGATTCAAGGCGATTCAAGGAGTCGATTTGACGATTGAAGAAGGGGAAATTCGCTTTCTTATTGGACCGAATGGGGCGGGAAAAACAACGGTGCTCGACGTCATTTGCGGGAAAACGAGAGCGTTGAGCGGACAGATATGGTTTCATAACAGGATTGACATCGTGAAAAAGCAAGAGCATGAGATTGTTAACCTGGGCATCGCGCGTAAATTTCAGGCACCATCTATTTTTTTAAATCTTACCGTGTTTGAAAATTTAGAACTGGCAATGAAGCAAAACCGGCATCTATGGGCCGTTTTGCGAGCCAGGATTGACAGTGGGCAAAGAAAACGGATGATGGAGGTGCTTGCGCAAATCGGCTTGGCTGATCAAGCCGAACGAAAGGCGGGCTTGCTTTCCCATGGGCAGAAGCAATGGCTTGAAATTGGCATGCAGCTTATGCAGGAGCCGAAGCTCCTTCTTCTGGATGAGCCTATCGCGGGGATGACGGGGACGGAACGGGAGCGTACGGGAGAACTTATCCGTGAAATTGCTCAGACTTGCTCTGTCATTGTAGTTGAACATGATATGGATTTCGTGCGGACGTTTTCCAAACAAGTAACCGTTATGCATGAGGGAAAGATTCTGTGTGAAGGAACAATGGAGCAAGTACAGCGGGATCCCCGTGTGGCGGAAGTATATCTCGGGAAGGGGAAGGCAGAACATGCTGAAAGTGTCGCAACTTGATGTCGGGTACGGGGAGAGTATGGTGCTGCGGGAGATCGATCTCCGCATTGAGCCGGGAACCGTCGTCTCGCTAATGGGAAGAAACGGAGTGGGCAAGACTACATTATTAAAAAGCATCGTCGGGTTGCTCAAAGCAAAAAAAGGGACAATTGAATTTATGGGGAAAGACATTACCGCGCTGCCGCCTGAAATGAGAGCCAGGCGAGGAATTGGCTACGTTCCGCAGGGAAGAGATATTTTCCCTACCCTTACAGTGGAAGAAAACCTTTTATTGGGGCTTGAAACCCTCCCGAAAGCAGAATGGAAAAACGGGATTCCGGAAGATATATATGACATGTTTCCTGTATTAAAAACGATGCTTCACCGCAAAGGGGGAGATTTGAGCGGCGGACAGCAGCAGCAGCTGGCCATTGCCCGGGCGCTGGTCGGAAAGCCCAGGCTGCTTTTGCTAGATGAGCCGATGGAAGGCATTCAACCCTCCATTGTTCTGTTAATCGCGGATGTCATTAAACGGATTGCCGCAATGAAGACCGTATCCATTCTGCTCGTAGAGCACAGTCTGGATTTGGCTTTGGAATGCGCTGATTACTTTTATGTGATCGATAAGTCCTCCATCGTTACGCAGGGGGATACCCGGTCGTTTAATGAGGATGCGATTAAACAATACTTAGTCGTTTAAATGAGGAGAGAAAACGAATGAAACTTTCACCAAGGGAACAAGAAAAATTGTTGGTCGTTGTGGCGGCCGATTTGGCCCTCCGCCGCAAAAATCGCGGCGTGAAGCTGAATTATCCGGAAGCGGTGGCCCTTATTACGTATGAAATTATGGAGGGGGCGAGAGACGGAAAGTCAGTGGTCGAATTGATGAGAGAGGGGACAAAGATTTTGACCAGGGAGGATGTCATGGAAGGGGTGCCGGAAATGGTTCGGGAGATTCAAGTGGAAGCGACGTTTCCGGATGGAACAAAATTGGTGACTGTCCATGACCCCATCCGGTAGGTTGCTATCATCAAAGAAAGGTGTGGGAAGATTTGATTCCAGGAGAATATCGACTGTGCAAGGAGAAAATTGTTTGCAATGCGGGAAAGGCGGCCGTGAAACTGACGGTCCTCAATCGAGGCGATCGGCCGGTACAGATTGGTTCACATTTTCATTTCTATGAAATCAATCGAGCATTGGAATTTGATCGTGAAAAGGCGTTTGGTATGCATTTAAATATTCCGGCAGGGACGGCGGTCCGCTTTGAACCCGGGGATGTTAAAGAGATAGAGGTCGTTCCGTTTTCCGGGCTGCGCCAAGTGTACGGATTGAATAATAAAACCAACGGAGAACTGGATTAATGTAAAACGAAAAGCATGCGGGAGCGGATAAAAAGAAAGGATGACTGATGATGAGTTTTCAAATGTCAAGAAAACAGTACGCAGACATGTTTGGACCGACAACAGGGGATGCGATTCGTCTCGCGGACACGGAGTTGTTTATTGAAATTGAAAAGGATTTTACCGTTTACGGTGATGAAGTAAAATTCGGCGGCGGCAAGGTGATCCGTGACGGGATGGGACAACATCCGTTGGCTGCCCGTGCGGAAGGGGTGCTCGATACCGTCATTACCAATGCGGTTATTATAGACTATACGGGGATTTACAAAGCGGATATCGGAATTCGCGACGGAAGGATCGCAGGGATTGGCAAAAGCGGGAATCCCTTATTGATGGATGGTGTAAACCTGTTGATTGGCGCTTCGACAGAGGTCGTTGCTGCTGAGGGAATGATTGTCACGGCAGGAGGAGTGGATAGCCACATCCACTTTATTTGTCCGCAGCAGATTGAAACAGCTTTGGCGTCCGGAATTACGACGATGATTGGAGGAGGAACAGGACCGGCTACCGGAACGAACGCCACGACGTGTACTCCGGGGGAGTGGAACATTCATCGGATGCTGGAGGCCGCAGAAGCTTTTCCGGTGAATGTTGGATTTCTGGGCAAAGGCAATGCCTCGGCGGAAGAGCCTTTGGTTGAGCAGATTCGTGCGGGCGCCATCGGTCTTAAGCTTCATGAAGATTGGGGAACAACTGCTTCGGCAATTGATCATTGTCTGCGGGCAGCCGACCAGTATGATGTGCAGGTAGCGATTCATACGGATACATTGAATGAAGGAGGTTTTGTCGAGGATACTCTGGCGGCGATTAATGGCCGCGTGATTCATACATACCATACCGAGGGGGCAGGAGGAGGGCACGCTCCTGATATCATTAAGGTAGCAAGCTATCCTTATATTTTGCCGTCTTCAACCAATCCCACCCGCCCGTATACGAAAAATACGCTCGATGAGCACCTCGATATGCTGATGGTTTGCCACCACCTGGACCCGGATGTTCCGGAGGATATTTCCTTTGCCGATTCGCGCATTCGTAAAGAGACAATTGCCGCCGAAGATATTCTGCACGATCTCGGGGTTTTTAGTATGATTAGCTCTGATTCCCAGGCGATGGGACGGGTAGGCGAGGTCATTACCCGAACCTGGCAGACGGCGGATAAGATGAAAAAGCAGAGAGGGCAGCTATCTCAGGATACAGGCATCAGCGATAATTACCGGGTGAAGCGGTACATAGCCAAATACACCATTAACCCGGCTATTACCCATGGCATTTCTGATGAGGTCGGTTCGGTGGAAGTTGGAAAAATGGCTGACCTTGTCATATGGGACCCTGCGTTTTTTGGAGTAAAACCGGAAATCGTCATGAAGGGCGGAATGATTGTCCACAGCCTTATGGGTGATCCGAATGCTTCGATTCCGACACCGCAGCCTGTGTTATATCGGCCGATGTTTGCCTCTTTCGGAAAAGCGAAACATAAAACATCTATTACGTTTCTATCAAAAATTGCGATCGAGCTTGGCGTGCATGAAACATTAGGGTTGAAGAAGCAAATCCGACCTGTACAGCGGATTCGCCAATTGACGAAAAAGGATATGAAGCTGAACGCCGAAACACCGAACATCGAGGTCGATCCGCAAACCTATGAAGTAAAAGTGAATGGGGAAGTGATCACCTGCGGGCCGGTTGATGTGGTACCGATGGCGCAGCGCTATTTCTTGTTTTAGGAGGGAGCACTTTGATTATCGAGCAAATCAGAGGAAACATCGAACATGCCGATCTTGGTGGCCGCCATGTGGAGAAAGTCTACCTGCACAGCGACGATCTGGTAAAGCGAATTCAACGAGTAACCACCGATCACGGCAAGGAAATCGGGATTCGTTTAAAAGAAATGAAAGATTTGACGGATGGCGACATTTTGTATATGGACGATCACAATGCGATTGTGGTGAATGTCATTGCGGATGATTTGTTTGTCATCCGTCCTACCAGTATGAAACAGATGGGGGAAATTTCCCATCAGTTAGGGAATCGCCATCTACCGGCCCAGTTTGAAGGAGAAGAGATGCTGGTCCAATACGATTACTTAGTCGAAGAGTTGCTTCAGCAGTTGAAGGTTCCTTATGTACGAGAAAAAAGAAAGGTCAGGGAGGCATTTCGCCATATTGGACATAGTCATGGATAGCCGTCTGTTAGCATTATTGCAGTTATGCGATTCTAACTTTCCTTCGGGAGCATTCTCTCATTCTTTCGGACTGGAAACATATATCCAGGAATACCGGGTGAATAGTAAAGCGACATTTGCGCACTGGCTTCAGGTTTATCTCGATAAACAGCTTGTCTATGTGGATGGATTGGCCTGCCGGCTTGTGTACGAGGCGTTGGAACAAAACCGGGTCAATGAAATCTGGCAATGGGATCAGATGCTATACGCACAAAATATTCCACGGGAATCACGGGAAGCCAGCCGCCGGATGGGAGAGAGAATGGTTCGGATGGGCATCGACTTGTTCTCTTTGCCATTACTCAAGGAATATGAAGAAAGGATACGGGCAAAGCGCTCTTTCGGACATCCGGCGATTGTATTTGCCATGATTGTTCATTCTTTAAACATAGCAAAAGAAATCGGGATTCTATCGTACTTATATTCCAGTATTGCAGCCCTGGTCCAAAACGGAGTGCGGGGCATTCCGCTGGGACAGACAGATGGACAACGTCTTTTGTTAGAATGTCATCCCTGGCTGATAAAGGCGACAGAAAAAATCAAGAAAATGGATGCCTCCGATTTTGGAGCGGTATCACCGGGGCTTGAAATCGCGCAAATGCATCATGAACGCTTGCATGTTCGTTTGTTTATGTCATAACCCGATACAGCAGAGAGAGGAGAACGAAACATATGGAGCCAATACGCATTGGAGTTGGAGGACCGGTAGGGGCCGGAAAAACAATGTTAGTGGAAAGATTGACGAGGGCGATGCATCAAGAATTCAGTATGGCTGTGGTGACAAATGATATTTATACGAAAGAGGATGCACAGTTTTTGATGAAAAACAGTGTCCTTCCAGCCGACCGGATTATTGGCGTGGAAACGGGAGGTTGTCCGCATACAGCCATCAGGGAAGATGCTTCGATGAATTTCGCGGCGATTGAAGAACTGAAGGCCAGCCACCCCGACCTTGACATTATTTTTATAGAGAGTGGTGGAGACAACCTGGCAGCCACCTTTAGTCCGGAACTTGTTGATTTCTCCATTTATATTATCGATGTAGCCCAAGGGGAAAAAATCCCCCGCAAGGGCGGACAAGGAATGATTAAGTCAGACCTGTTTATTATTAATAAGATGGATTTGGCTCCCTATGTGGGAGCAAACCTTGAAGTGATGGAAGCAGATACAAAGGTTGCCCGGGGAAATAAACCTTATATTTTTACTAACCTGAAAGAAGATATCGGCCTTAAGCAAACGGTTGACTGGATTAAGAAGAATGCGCTGCTGGTAGGACTGGAATGACATGAAGAATCTATCTGGATATTTATGGATGTTGTGTGCTAAAAAAGAAGAGAAGACCATTTTGCAAGATTCTCATTTTGAAGGAGCTTTCAAAGTCACGCGCCCGGTTTATCTCGATCAAACAGGGCAGGCATGCTTATATATGATGAATCCTGGAGGAGGATATGTCGATGGCGATATCTATAAGATAGAAATTGAGCTTGAACCGGAAGCGGCAGTCCTTCTCACCACCCAATCATCCACTAAAATCTATAAAACGATGAAACAACCTGTTGTTCAAGAAACAAATATTTTTTTAAAAAAAGGAAGTCTCCTGGAATATCTTCCGGATCCTGTCATCGCCTACCAGCATGCGCGGTTTAAGCAGCGGACAACGATTCGGATGGAGCAGGGCGCGTCGCTTGTTTGTACCGATATTCTTACCCCCGGCTGGGCACCGGACGGAACGAAATTTCGTTATGATTTGCTTCAGTCAAGAATGGACGTATACATCGATGACAAATTGGTTTTGTTTGACCATCTAAAACTGGTGCCCGATCAAGATATCCAGGGGCTTGGAAGCATGGAGGGATATACGCACTTTGGTTCGATGCTCGTAGTAAAGGACGGGATTGATAGTGAGTTTTTGGATCGGCTCTATGGTATACTTCAGCCTTCTACGGAAGTGAAGATAGGCCTGTCCATACTATCGGTATGCGGATTTGTCCTTCGTGTGCTGGCGAACCGTACGCAGGATGTAGAAGAACTGTTCGGTAGATGCCGAGAGGTGTTATGGGGGGAAAGTCTGGGCAAAACCGCAATGTTTTTGCGCAAATATTAAGGATAGAGAGGAAGCTTTAGACAAAATGGTTTTTGGCCGTTCTAGTACCCGAAATTTCATTGATAAACGTTTCAATCAGATGAATGACGGTGCCAAGGCCTTGATGATAAACGGCTGCAATTTTTCATGTTTCATTTTTACTCACCTCCTGTTAAAACTGATATCAACTTAAGACGGAGCATTATCATAAATTATTATTTAGCTATCAGAATGGCACAATAACTATGAATAAAAAAAGGTTACAAATTGACTCGTTTTACTTGCCAATTGTAACCTTTTTTATCAGGGAATCATGCATGATTCTATGCTCGTCGCTTCGTTAATAGGCCCTGCGATGTCGATATCCCTGTTCCTATAGGCCTCGCCAAAAGCCGTGACCGGGTTTTTTGCAAAGTCTCCTGCTTTATGGTCGGGAACACGACTCCATCTCCCCGGTCAGGACACGTTGGTAAATCGCTTCGTACTGGCGGGTGATTTCTTTGTGACAGAACGTATGGTAGGCACGCTCTATTGCCTGTTGGGAGAAGAATTCATAGGTCGCAGGGTCCGCCACAAGCTGAATCGCTTTCTCCGCCATTCCTTCCACATCACCAATCGGCAGCACAAAACCGGTCTCCCCGTCTTTCACCACTTCAGGTAGTCCGCCCGCATTGCTTGAAATTACCGGCTTACCGCACGCCATCGCTTCAAGTGCTACAAGTCCAAAGCTTTCTTGCGCAGATGGCAGTAGCATCACGTCCGCCATAGATAATACACAGGCGATATCTTCCTGTTTTCCTAGAAAGAATACATCATCCCGAAGACCGAGTGTAAGCGCCAAATCCCTCGCCACAGGAAGATCCGGACCCTCTCCAATCATCAGGAGTTTAGCCGGTATCCGCTGTTTAATCCGGTGGAAAATACGCACCACATCATCCGTTCGTTTTACGCTGCGGAAGTTGGAAATATGAATAAACACTTTCTCGTTGTTCGGTGCATATTCTTCGCGCACATCACACATATCACGCGGATAATATTCCCGCTTGTCAATGAAATTGTAAACCAGGTCAATCGGCTTTTCGATCTGAAGCACTTCCCGCGTCTGATTAATCAGACTTTGTGACACGGCGGTTACAGCGTC